>DASWYH010001143.1:0-6873 GCA_036405095.1 Gemmata sp.
TTGATGTGGTCCTCGACCTGCTGCTGGAGCGCCTGGAGCCCCTCGATGTCGCCGGGCTCGGCGAACTTCTCCAACTGCTCCAGGTCGATGATCGCGAGCTGCGCGGTCTTCTTCGCCTCGTCGAGCTGCTTCAGTAACTCGTCGATCGCCTCCAGCTCTTCCTTGATTTCGAGCGCGGTGGGCACGCTCATTTTTTCCCGCCCGGTGAACTCGTACTTCCCGGCGAGTTCGTCCACCTGGTACTTGTTGGCGAGCCGCTCCACGAGCGGGACCAGCGCCCGCGAGAAGGGCGAGGTGTCGTCGCCCTCCCGGAAGTAGAGCACCTCCAGGTCGGCGATCTGCTCCTCTTTCACGGCCTTCCGGAAGTCGCCGGTCAGCTTCTTCGGCGGGCTCACCGCTTGCGCGGCGTCGCGGAACGCCTTCTCCGCGGCCTTCTGTGCGGCCCGCGTTTCGTAGGTCGCGAGGATCTTGCGCTTGCGTTCGAGCAGCATCTGCTTGAGCGCGTCGATGCTGGGGCCGAGGTTCGCGATCTGCGAGGCGTCGAGGTGGATCGCGTTCGCGAGTTGCTCGTCGGTGAACTCGTCCGTGTCGCCGAACTGGAGCATGTGCTCCATCATGGGCGAAACCAGGTCCGGCGGGGGCGCGGTCGGGGAGGGGAGGTTCACCGGGTCGTAGCGCTGGTAGGTGTGAACGATCCCGCCCGGCGTCTGTGCTTCGTTGGTGCCCATCACGGCCCTCGCGTTGTGGTGCCCATTCTAGCTCGGACAACAAGGGCGCGCCTTTTAGACCGCGAAAGGGACGATCCGCTCTTTCAGCCCGGGCAGTTCGTCGAGCTGACGGGCGAACCGGTCGTTCCCGCTGCGGGCGTCGAACGCCCGCGCCAGCTCCCGCGCCTCGGCCGCGAAGTGGTC
This sequence comes from Gemmata sp., assembly GCA_036405095.1. GTDB lineage: Bacteria > Planctomycetota > Planctomycetia > Gemmatales > Gemmataceae > Gemmata. The sequence goes on from DASWYH010001143.1 coordinate 912, forward strand.
CCGTACCGCCGCCGGGTCGGTGCGGTCCACACCGTCGGGGAGCGCGTAGCTCGCCGGGAACCGGATGTGCAGCGGCTTCTTCTTCGCCTTCTCGCCCGTGAACCAGCTCATCGCCGCGGCCCACGCGGAGGGCGGGGCCGGCGGCGCCTCCTGCGCTTCCGCGAGCAGGTCGAAGAGGAACATCGCGGTCCGCGCGAAATCGAACCGCCACGCCGGGCAGGTGGTGGCCCCGGCGTTGGGCAGGTGCCGCTCGAAGAGCTTCGCCGCCGCCGGGAGGTTGCCCGTGAAGGCCAGGAAGAAGATGTGGCGCGCCGCCTGGGACAGGAACTTCGGGTTCATCCCGATCAGTTGGAGCCCCTTGCGGTGGTAGTCGGCCGCTTGTTTCACCTGCCCATCGAGCACCAGCGGGACGAGCAGGTAGGAGTACGTCACATGCGGCACCTCGGCGCACCGCATCCGCCCGGCGAGGAGCGGCTCGGCCGTGCGCAGGGCTAGGTCGGTGCGCCCGGAGTCGAGGTGGAATTTGACCTGGGCATGTTGCTCGCAGGCGCGGCAGTTGCTGAGCGGGTCTTCGCTGCACTGCATCGTGCGCTCGTGTGCCTCCGCGGCCTCGGTGAGGTCGCCCAAGAGCCGGTGCAGCTCGCGGGCGGTCTGGTGGACCGGGTGCATCCCGGCCCCGGCTTCCGCGTACCGCCGCTCCATGTCGGCCATCATGGCTTCGATCTGCTCGCGCCCGAACTGCGGGTAGTCCGCGACCACGTCGAGCACCCACTTGTACATCCACAGGAGTCGGGTGGTGTCGAATCGCCCCGGTTCCTTGTCGGACTGGGCGAGGCACCACGCGAACGCCACTAGGGACACCTCGGGGGCGCCCCCGAAGGTGGCGGCGTTGATGAGGTCGAGCCGGACCTCGAACCCCAAATCGATGTCGTTGTGCGCGTCGGCGAGCCGCACGGCCTCTTCCAGAACCCCGACCTTCGTGGGGCCGAGCCGGAGGTCTTTCGCCGAGGCGACCAGTTCCGCAATCTGGGACGTGTAATCGGCCCCGTCGCTGTGTTTGCGCGCCACGTTATTTCCCCGTGTAGTCGGTGAGTGCCCAAATGCGGCCGGTGGGGTCGCGCCCGTTCTCGACAGCCGCCATCAGATCGTGTGCGGGGTGATTCGCGCTTTCAGGTCCGCCAACTCGTCGAGCCGGCGTGTGTACCAGTCGTTCCCGTTGCGGGCGTCGAACGCTCGTGCCAGTTCGCGTGCCTTGTCCCCGAAATGGTCCCGCAGTGCGGCCGGGTCGGTGCTGCTCACCCCGTCGGGCAGGAGGTAGCTCGTCGGGAACCGGACCCGGGGCACCTTTTTCCGGTCGGTTGCCGTGGCCGACTCTTCTGCGTCCGCGAGCACATCGAACAGGAACATCCCGGTCCGCGCGAAGTCGAATTGATCGACGGGGCAAGTCGCGCTTGCGGCGTTGAGCAGGTTCTTCGAGAACAGCTTCGCCGCGGCCACCAAGTTGCCCGTGAAGGCCAGGAAGAAAATGTGGTGCGCTGCTTCTGACACGAACTGAGGTTTCGTGCCGATCAGTTTGAGCCCCTTGCGGTGATAAACGGCCGCGAGTTCGGCTTGCCCCCGGAGCACCAGTGGGAGCAATAGGAACGGGTACGTGCAGTGCGGCACAACGGCACAGGTCATGCGCCCGCCGACGATCGGCTCGGCCGCTCGCAGCGCGAGGTCCGTTCGGTCGGTGTCCAGGTAGATCGCCACCAGGGAGTCTTGCTCGCACGCGCGGCAGTTGCTGAGCGGGTCTTCGCTGCACCGCATCGCGCGCTCATGGGCCGCCGTGGCCGCCGGCAGGTCGCCCAGAATACGGTACAGCTCGCGGGCGGTCTGGTGGACCGGGTGCATCCCGGCCCCGGCTTCCGCGTACCGCCGCCCCATGTCGGCCAGCATGGCACCCAACCGAGAGCGGGGGAACTGTGGGTACTTCGCGGACGCGGTGATCATCCACTTGTACATCCAGAGGATCCGCTTCCCGTCGAACCGCTCTGGCTCCCGATCGACGGCCGCGAGGCACCACGCGAATGCTACCACACCCACGTCCTGGCGCCCGCCGAAGTTCGCCACATCGATCAGCTCCAGGCGCAGCGCGAAACCGCGGTCGGTGTCGTGGTGCGAATCCGCGATCCGAACCGCTTCTTCGAGAATCGCGATCTTCGTGGGGCCGCGGTCCAGCGCTCGCGCGCTGCTCACGAGGTCCTCGATTTGCGTGACATGGTCGTCGCGCGTGTTCTGGCTACGAGCCATGCCGCTACTCCCCCGCGCTGCCGTCGATGAGGGCCAGGATGCCGCCGTTGAGGACCGCCAGCTCGCGGGCGCTGAGCGGGTGGTGCCCGAGCAACAGCGCCTGCACGTAGAGCATCTCGACCGCGCGGGCGAGCCGCTTCCGGTCCCGCACCGCGGCCACCTTCTGGATCAGCGGGTTACGGAAGTTGAAGCAGAGCTGCGCGAAGCTGGTCTCCGCGGCGTCGCGCCGGCCGAGGGTGTCGAGCACCCCGGACCACAGCGCCCCGGAGACCTCCTTCGATTGCTCCAGCGACCGGTAGAACCGGCCGTCGCGGGTGGTGCTGTAGAGCGTCGGCAGCTCGTCGGGGCGGAACTTCTTCGCCTCCGCCCGGCACCGGAACGGGCGCAGGATCTGGTCGGCGGCCGTCAGGAACGGGTTGACCGCGGCCTGCTCGTCCGGTTCCAGGTCGTCGAACGCCTGCGCGACCGCGGCCGGGTCGAGTGGTTCGACGGTCAGCTCGGGGAACACGTCCGGCACCTTCGCGAGCAGCTCGCACTCGTAGGTGTGGCCGGCGTTGATGACGCACACGCCCTGCGCGGCGGACACCGACGCGATCTGCCGGAACGAGTCGTTATCGGGCACGAACCGGACCCGGTCGGTCCCCCGGCGGTACTCGCCGAAGGTGCGCGTGCCCAGCGTCGTCTCGAACGGGAGGTGGTCGATGATGATCGCGAAGAACTCGTCGTCCTCGGCGGCGAGCGCCTTCAGCGCCAGGTGGTGCAGCCCGACGAACTGGTCGAGCTTTTCCGGCCGCGCCTCGGCGAGGGTCACGAGGTACTGGCGGAGGGCGTCGCCGAGGGCCGCCCGGACGCTCGCCAGCTTGGTGTCCTCGTAGAACGACTCGCGGGACGCGGTGGGCCGCAGGTCGTTCGCGTTGACCACGGCGCGGACGAAGAACGCCCAGTCGGGCAGCAGGTTATCGACCGTGTCGGACAGGAACATGTTCTTCAGGTACACGCGGTGGGCCTTGCGCGCGGACAGGGCCGGCGTGAACGGGAGCACGAACGCCACCCCGTCCACCTGCCCGGTGTCCGAGCGGAGCGGAATGGCGTCGAAGAACTTGCCGCCGAACGCTTCCTCGCCGAATGCGAGCAGCGCCCGGGTCCGCTCCCGCTCGGAGAGGAACTTCTGGCGCCAGGGCGCGCCGCCGGCGTTGATCACCTGTGACGATTTGCCCGCGGTCACCCGGATCGGGTGCGGCAAGAGACCGCCGAAGTGCTTCGCCAGCCGCTGCACCTGATCCGCGGCGAACTGCGGGTCCATGTCCGGCTTGGCGGTGAGCCACACCTGCGTGCCCGGCTCGAAGTCGCGGTCCAGTTCCTTGAGCGTGTAGGTGCCGTCGGACTTCGCGCGCCACTCCACCGGTTTCGCGCCCGGCTCGCGCGCCGACCTGGTGATGACGACGATCGTCTCGCTGACGACGAAGCACGCGAGGATGCCGATCCCGAACTGCCCGATGAAGTCGGTGGGGCGCGGGTCGTCGGCGCTCCGCTTGGAGCTGAGCCCGATGGTGGCGAGGAACTTGTGGACCTCGGCGGCGGTCAGCCCCACGCCGTTATCGGTGAACACGACCGCGGACGGCTTGCCCTTGGCGGCGTGGCACTCGACGAGGATCTCGCCGCGGAACCCCGGTTCGAGCGCGGCCCGCGCGGTTATGGCATCGACGGCGTTCTGGAGCAGCTCGCGGACGTACACCTCGGGGCCGCTGTAGAGGTGCTCGGACAGCAGGTCGATGATGCCGCGCAGGTTGATCTGGAACTTGTGCTCCACGCCGGTCTCCGTTGGGTCGGGTGCTGGTCGGCCCGCCCGCGCCCCGCGGACGGAGGGAGGTTCCGAGTAATGTATCAGACGGGCGGCAGACGTGCGGGTTCGCGCCGCGGGCACTCCGACGTGAATCAACCGAACAGGGGGCGCCGTTGGTAAATGCGAACGATCTTGCCTGCAGGTGCCTCGTCGGGCTCGCGCGGTCTTTCTGGGCGATCGCGCGAGTCACCGGCCCAGCCGCCCGGTGCGCAGGTCGGTTAAGTTACGGGCGTGCGTGCTGTTCGCGATCTCTCGCGCGTCGGTGTCGCTCACGGCGTTCGCACGAAGGTCCAACACGCGAACGGTCCCCAGTCCGGGCCACGCCGCGAGTGCGCGGACCGCTTCCACGGTGAGTCGGCACGAGGTCAGACACAGTTCCTCAACGGTCTGCGCCGCGGGCGCGGCCAGTAGCCCCCGCAACCCGTCGTTGCCGATCGGGTTGTTGTGCAGGTCGATCACCCGCAGACCGGTCGCGGGGAGCTTGGCGAGTGTGGAAGCGCCGATCCCGTCAATGCCCAGGCGGCGCAAGCGCAGCTCCTGGAGGCCGGCGAAGTGCGGGGCACAAATGCTCTCCGCGATCACGTTCCCGATTGTCATGGATTCGACGTGCAGCCGGCGCAGGCCCGCGAGCTTCTTGTTCCCGAACACGGCGCGGAACGATCGCTGGCTCACCCCGTTCGAGCTTCGCGCCTGGATCGACAGTTCAACGAGCGACGGGAGCGCCGGCGACTTGGCGAGTGACTCAATCAGCCCCGAACCGGCACTTGGGAGCGTGAGCGCCCGGAGCCCCTTGAGGGTGGGGCGCTCCACGACCGTGTTCCACACCTGTTCGATGTGCAACTCTTCGAGTGCGGTGATCTGGCGGATGGCCTTGCCGCCCGCGTCCTGCTTCCCGTCGGAGACCGACTCCGAGAGCCAGTCCCGGCCGCGCACCGTGAGCGCGGCGACCAACCCGCGCCGGAACACGCACCGCTCCGGATACTCGATGCACAACCTCGGCAGGCCGCGGAGCCAGCGGGCGCGGTGCTCCGTGAGGAGCGCGTCGGCACGGCCCCTGTCCGGTTCGCCGCGGGCGAACGCGCACTGAACACGGATGAACTCCGCGCGCGGCTCGTCGCCGTTCTCCTGGAGCCAATCGGCGAACACGAGGCGCGCGGAGTCGTCGTCGAGGTCCGCATTGATCGCGGACAGGAACGGCTCCCATCCCGGCGGGTACGGGGCGTTGTCGCCTTTCGCTTTGGGGCGTGCCATCGCTACTCCGCTGGCTCCGGGTTGTCCCGCACCAGCTTAACCAGCTCCAAGAACTTGCTGCGAACGAACTCGTTTAATTGTGGTGCGAAGTCGTCTCCGAGTGCTAACTCGGTGATGAGCGATTGCACGTCCACGATGTCCTTCCCGCGAAGCGGGTTGCTGATCCCCGAAGCCAGTTTCAGTTCGATCAGCGCCGGGAGCGAGAGGAACCAAATGCCCGCGCCTTCGACGCGCACATCGGTTGGGTTCGGAAACGCAACCGGTTTGGGCTTTCCGTCGCCGGGGAACTCTCCGGTGGTCAGGAACTCCACTTTCACACCGGTGACAGTATCGCGGAGGTGCTTGCTCCCCTCAAACGGTGGCAAATACCCGCGCCCTTCGAGTTGCTCGTGGATCGTTTTGAGGTCTCCTTTGGTGACCAGGATGTCAACGTCCACCGTGAACCGTTGGTAGCCGTGAAAGAACAGCGCAAGCCCACCGACCACGGCATAATGCGGGTTCATTGCTGAGGCTTCGGTAATGATGGCTCACGACGGCAGCCGAAGTAGTCGCACACCCGTTGTTGGAGTTCCTCGG
>DASWYH010001144.1:0-9537 GCA_036405095.1 Gemmata sp.
CGCACACCCAGGTCACGCCCGCGGTGCCCTCCGGCAGCTTCTGGCGCGACGCGGTCCAGACGAGCGCCAGGGCCACCAGCGTCAACCCCGTGGTGACGACCTCGGTAAGCGCTTGTGCCCCCATGATGTCGTCCGGGCCGGTCAGCCCCCGGATGGCCGCGAGAACCGCGCACCCGATGAGCGAAGCGAGCAACCCGAAGTACGCAACGGACACGGTCACGAGCGGCGGGATCAGGTACGGGCGGCGAACCGGGATCGCGAACTCCGTTGGCTCGCTTTCGTCCCCCGCGTCGCGGTCCCGGTCGTCCCAGTCGTCGACCGGCCGCGCCCGGGGCGGGCGCCGGCGCACGCGCCGAGAGGTCGGGCGGGCGCCGTCGGTCCACGTGCCGCACCACGGGCACCGCCCGGCGACCGGTTCGGAGCTTTCGCCGCACCGCCAGCACCACACCACGCGCACCGGCTGAACGACCGGCACCGTGTCCGGGTCGAAGCCGAGTTCGGGGCCAGGCACCGGCGCGGCGCCCCAGTCGCCCAGCGGCGGCGGGGCGGCTTCGGGGAAACGGTCGGTATCATCTGGCGGCATATCGGACCCGACGTTCGGAGCGCGCTTGCGCAGGGGGTATCGGGAGACACCAAATTGTAGCAAACGGATCAAGGGATCGGGCAACTGTTATTGCCCCGATTGAGCGAGTTTTCTGAAACCCGCGTGCCCGAGCGGAAGTACCTCAGCCGAACACCAAACGGGAGGCCCGCTCATGCTCGGCCGCGCACTGGCTGTTGTCGCGCTGGTGGTGCCACCGGCGCTCCCCGCGCGGGCCGCGGACCCGCTCGACAGTGTCCCGCCCTCGGCACAAGTGGTTCTCGTTTCCGACAGCCCGCTCAAGCTCGCGGAGGCCGTCACCGGCCTGGGCGCGTTCCAGAAGGCGCAGAGGCTCCCCCAGTCCCGCGCGATTTACGATTCTCCCGCGGCCAAGCGCGGGTTCCAACTGCTCGCGCTGTTCGAGAAGGAACTCGGCGCGAAGTGGCCCGAACTGCTCGACCAACTCGCCGGCGGCGGCGCCGCGATCGGGTTCCAGTTCGCCGACGATCCCGCACCCGCCATTCTGGTTCTGCAAGGCAAAGACGAAGCCCAGGTGAAAAAGGCCCTCGCGCTCGCCGTTTCGCTCGTTGAAGAGGGACTCGCGCGCCAGGGCAGCAAAGAAAAATTCCAGTGGTCCGACCTCGCCGGGCACCCGGCGGCGAAAATCGGCGACGCGCACCTCGCCCGGGTCGGGGCCGCCGTTCTGCTCTCGAACAATGAAGCGATGCTGAAGGCTGCGGCTCGTGCCAGCGGCACCGCGGCGGCGCAGGCGCGCGAGCACAAGGCCCGGCGCGACGCATTCAAGCTGCTCCCGCGCGACGCGCTCGCGTGGCTGTGGCTCGACCTCGCGTCCGTGAAGCGGTCGAAAGCGTCGAAGGACTTCTTCGATTCCACCCGCCAGGACTTTCTGCAAACGCTGGTCGTCGGCGGGACGATCGACTGCCTCAAGCGCGCGGATTTCGTTGCGGCCGGCGTGTACCGGGAGCCGGCCGGGTTCCGCCTTGCGGTGCGCGTCCCGGCGGGCCGTGACACGTTCCCGGCAGAGTTCCAACTGCACGTTCCGCCGAAAGGCGCCCCGGGCACGCTGCCGCTCCTCGAACCCCCGGGCACGCTGTACACGCACAGCCTGCACCTCGACATCGGGTTCCTGTGGAAGAACCGCGCGAAGCTCCTGAACGCCGAGGTCCGCGGGCAGTTCGAGAAGGCCGAAGGGGACGTGTCGAAGATCCTCCCGGGAAACACACGGGTCGGCGAGTTGCTGGAAATGTGGGGGCCGCACCACCGCATCGTGGTCGCGAACCACGACACCCGGCCCTACAAGAAGTTGCCCGGTCAGCCGCTCCCGGCGTTCGGCTACGTCGCCACGGGCGCCGATCCGAAGTTCGCCAAGGCGGTCGAGCCGGCGCTCCGCTCGGCCGCGATCATCGCGAGCTTGCAACTCGGGATGAAAATGTCCCGGCACCGGCACGGGGGCACCGAGATCGTCGCGTACCGGTTCGACGAGGCGAAGGAACTTGCCGACGACCCGGACGGGTTGCGGTTCAACTTCGAGCCGTGTTTCGCGATCGTGAACGACGAACTGGTCGTCGCTTCAACGGTCGAGCTGTGCAAGAAACTGGTTACCGAACTGAAGGCGCCGAAGGGGCCGGGAAGCGCCGCGGTGGTCCGGGGCAAGTTCTCGGCAACGGGCGCCGCGGACGCGCTCGCGGGCCGGCCCGAACCGCTCATTACCGACGCGATCCTCGCGCGCGGGATCGGGTTGGAACGGGCACGCAAGGAGGTTGCGGAGCTCATCACTTGGATCAAAACGCTCGGGACCGTGCGCGCCGAACTCGACATCACCGAGAAGCAATACAAGCTCGATCTGGTGTGGGAACTGAACAAGTAGCTGCCCCACTCGCGCGAGGCGAGACGCCCCCGATCACCACGAGGCCGCGATGCTCGATCCCAAGACCGCCTGGCTGCCGTTCGCGCCGACCGCGGCCGACCCGTGGGACCGGAAAAAGGTCGGGCACCTGTACCGGCGGGCCGGGTTCGGCGCCACCGCCCCTGAACTCGAACGCGGGGTGAATGACGGGCACGCCAAAACGATCGAACGGGTGCTCGCGGGCGAGCCCGATACGGAGGACTTCACCCGCACGTCGGACTTCATGGCGAGCGCCCGCAGCATGCCCCCGGGCGCCCCCCAGGCGCGGCTCAGCGCGTGGTGGCTCGATCGGATGCTGAAAACCCGGCACCCGCTGCGCGAGAAGGTGACCCTGTTTTGGCACAACCACTTCGCCACCAGCAACGCGAAGGTGCAGAACGCCCGGTTCATGCTCGCCCAGTACCGGTTGATCCAGGAACACGCGCTCGGGAGCTTTGCGAAGCTGCTCACGCAAATGGGCACCGACCCGGCCATGCTGGTCTGGCTCGATACGAACACCAGCACCAGGGCCGCGCCGAACGAGAACTACGCCCGCGAGGTGATGGAACTGTTCTCGCTCGGGGTCGGCAACTACACGGAAGCCGACATCCGGCAGGCCGCGCGGGCGTTTACCGGGTACGAGATCAAAGGGGGGCAGGGCGTTTTCAACCGCCGGCAGCACGACGACGGTGAGAAGGAAGTATTCGGCAAAACGGGGCGGTTCACCGGTGAAGACATCGCCGGGCTGTGCCTCGAACGCCCGGCGTGTGCCCGGTTCATTGTTCGGAAGCTCTATCGCTACTTCGTCAGCGAAACTGACACGCCCGGCGCGGATTTCCTGGAGCCGCTCGCGGAGCAGTACCGCGCGACCGGCTTCGACACCGGAAAGCTGATCGCGACCGTCCTCCGCTCGAACGCCTTCTTTTCGCCCGCCGCGTACCGCGCGAAGGTCAAGTCGCCGGTGGAGTTCGCCATCGGCACGGTGCGCGCGCTCGAAGGTGCCGCGGGCGCGCTCCCGCTCGCGGAAGCGCTGGACGGGCTCGGACAGGTGCTGTTCGCCCCGCCATCGGTCAAGGGCTGGGACGGCGGCGAGGCGTGGCTCAATGCGCAGACACTTCTCGGGCGGAACAACCTCGCTCTCGCGCTCACGTCCGGGGACGATTCGCGGTTCGGGACCCGCTGCGACCCGTCGGCGCTCGCGGCCAAGCACGAGGCCGGGACCGGCGCGAAGGTGGTCGATTTCCTTCTCGGGCTGTTCCTGCAAGGGGACGTCCCGCCCCAGGCGCGGGCGCGGCTGGTCGATTACCTGAAGGGCGCGCGAGACGTGAAGTACCCCGGGTACTGGTCCGCGGGTGACATCAACAGCCACCGCATCCGGGCCGTTGCGCACCTGGTTCTGGCGCTACCCGAGTACCAACTGAATTGAGCCCCGTGGCGTTGGAAGTGTAGCCCGCTTGCGGAGCGGACCACGCTCCCAACCGCGGGCAGTTGCCCACCGGTTCCCGGCGTGCATTTGGTCGCACCCCGACGGTGAGGTCGGGCCTCTGGTTTCGCTTTGTTCTTGATCTGCGGCCCCCTTCGGAGCTTCTCCCATGAACACGCGACGCGACTTCCTCCGCTCGTCTTCGCTGCTCGGGTTCGGGAGCACGGTGCCCGCGTTCTTGGGGCGCACCGCGCTGGCGGCGCCACCCGCCGACAGGCCCGGCGCAAAAGAGACCGTGCTCGTCGTCGTGCAGTTCACCGGCGGCAACGACGGCATGAACACCGTCGTGCCCTTTGCGAACGCCGATTACTACAAGCTCCGGCCGACCATCGCGGTTCCGAAGGACCAGGTGAAGAAGCTCAACGACCATGTGGGGTTCCACCCCGCGATGTCGGCGCTCGCGAAGCTCTACACCGACGACAGCGCCGTGTGTGTGGTGCAAGGGGTCGGCTATCCGAACCCGAGCCAGTCGCACTTCCGGAGCATGGACGTGTGGCACGCGGCCAGCACCGCCGAAACGCTCACCGAGGGCTGGATCGGGCGGGCGCTGAAACGCAACCCGGTGCCGAGTTTCCACCTCGCCGGGGGCAACGAAACGGCCCCCCTCGCGCTCACCGGTGCCGCGGCGCGGGTGCCGAGCATCACGTCACTCGATGACTTCAAATTGAAGACGAGTGCGGTCACCGGGGCCGACGCGGCGGCCCAGAAGAGCGTCATCACCTCCGCCGCGAGCGCCGGCGGCAGTTCGGGCGGGCAGTCGCTCCTCGATTTCGTTTCGCGCACGCAGACGAGCACCTACCTGAGCAGCGAGAAGCTCGCGAGCATCGGGAAGAACTACGCCCCGAAGGTGCCGTACCCGACTTCGGCGCTGGGAACCAAGTTGAAGCTCGCGGCACAACTCATTGACGCGGGCATCGGCGCGCGGCTCTTCTACGTCTCCATTGACGGGTTCGATACGCACGCCGGGCAGGGCGGCGCGACCGGTGCCCACGCGAACTTGCTCACGCAGGTGTCGGAAGCCATTGCGGCCTTCTACCGCGACCTGGCGGGCCGCGGGCACAAGGACCGGTTGTGCGTGATGACGTTCTCCGAGTTCGGCCGCCGGGCTCACGAGAACGGGAGCAAGGGCACCGACCACGGCGCCGCGGCCCCGATGCTTCTGGTCGGCGGGAAGGTGAAAGCCGGTGTGGTCGGCGAGCACCCGAGCTTACAGGGTTTGAAGGAAGGGAACCTGGTCCACGGAACCGACTTCCGACAGGTGTACGCCGCCGTTCTCGACAAGTGGCTCGGCGTGGACAGCAAGCCGATTGTGGGCGCGGGTTTCCAAGCGGCGGGCGTGTTCGCGAAATAGACCGCAAGACGCCCGCCCGGGGCGCTTACGGCGCGGGGGGCGCAACGAGCACCGTGACCCCATCCGAGTAGCGCGGCGTGAGCGCCTGTTTCGCCTCTTCGAGGTCGAACTTCGCCCCGCTCTTGATGGCGAACCGCACCTGTCGCCGTTTCCCGTTCGGCACGATCGTGTTTGGCTCTACCCACGGCAGAGTTGCGAGCCGCTCCTGAACGGCTTGCGGACACGTCGCTCACGTCATGTCGGGCACCTTCAGCACCACCTGGTTCGGCCCGTCGGTCGGCATCGGCTCGTCCATCCCGCGCGGCGGCGGGGCACACCCGGCGAGCGCCAGAAGGACGACAATCGCACCCGTTCGCATGGCAACACCTGTTGAAGAAGTGGGGCGATCTCTAATGTAGCCGCGCGCGGACCGCGGGGCCGTAACTTGTCTCGGTAACCCGCGGAGCGCCCCTTCCACCGCTCTTCACATGATGCACCGTCGCCCCGGCGCACTCTTGTGAGTCAGCTCCGAGCCGGGTATAAGCCAGCTGGAGCTGCGAAGGCGTTCCTTCGCACACGAAACACGGGTTCAGCAACCAGAGGGCATAACGGATGGTGGAGCCTCGGGTCACTCGCGGAGCGGGTCATGAACTCGCACTCACGGCTGCCAACGCCGAGGCTCAGCAGCACCTCACCCCAGAGGATTGGGCGCGGTGGTCGGCTGTCCGCTGCCCGGCCCGGTGCGAGTTGGCCCCGCAGGCCGACGAGTGGGGGCCGGTGCTCGGGTTCGTTCCCGATCAGCGATCGTACATGGAATACGGGTACATGCTGCCGGGTATCGGCGGGACGTCGCTGGTTTGCCGTGTGCTTGTCGACCGCCGCCAGCCCGGATCGGTGGTCCGAGTCGAGTGGTATCCTACCCGTGTCGATCCCCGCAAGCGCCCCGATTGATAAGGCAAAGGCCGAACCCCGCGTTGCGCCTTGCACCGCCATCTGATTCGTAACGCACCGCTCATCCGATGGTGGCGGTGCAAGTGAGTATCCCGTTCGACCAAAGATAGCAGTTTCCCTTTTCCAAGGAGGGTGAAGTATGGTTGGGACACTGAGTGCCATACTCGTTGGCCTCGTTTTTCAACTACAGCCTGGCAGTCAAGCTCCCAAGGCCAAGTGCATTACCTTACTCGTTCGGGGCGCACCGCAGGGTAAGGGTGAGCTTCGCCCAGAGGCTGGAATTGAGTTACGAGTGAAGGCCGCTCCAAATGGATCGGTCATCGGTCGTAATCTCAAACCCTTCATCTCGGAAGGGGCGCATGAGGTGATATTCGGTTGGCAACTTCCGAACTTCCCACTGATCGCCTTCCAAAGACGACTGGTGACAAGCTGGACCGGCAAAGTCACAGAGACGAAAGTATCAGACTGGCATGCGAAAATCCCAGTAGACCCCAAAGGGTTCAGTACTCGTAAACGGGTGGTGGATGGGATACGGGTAACCGAGATTAGCTACCAAGGGAAAGAGATCAAGACGGGTTACGTTGAAGCAATGGTCAGCTTCGAGTCACAAGTAACGTCCAAGACGATAAACGAGTTTCGGGTCGGCGACAAAATCCTACTCAAATCTTCGTCAACATCTCGTATATCGACTACCTTCCACCTCCGGGTGCGTCACTCCACCACGACTGAGTGGGTGTATTTCGACATGTTGGGCAATCCGGACGACGATCGCCTCAGCCGTTGGCATAATCCTATCCGAGACGGTAATACAGCGAAGGGCAAGGCATCTTTGGGGTGGGTGGAGGAATTGGTGATGACTTGGCACAAGTAAGGTCGAACCCAGCACCGCACTTGACACCGCCGTCTGATTCGGGGCGCACCGCTGCTCGGGACATAGCGGTGCAGGTAAACTTGAAGTTCGGCAGCGGAGGGTTCTGGACCAATGCTCGCACTGTACTGGCGATGCGATGGCTCGGACGGGATCATCTGGCGGCTCCGGGGCATCGACTCGGGCGGAGCGTTCTATGGCGAAGCGTACTACAACTCCGACAACGATAGCAACCAGGTGGCCTTCGTGTCCGGGCGACTGGCGCCGGCGGAAGCCGAGCAGATGGCCGAATTGGTCGCCATCGTCCGCCGGGCGCCGCCCGCGCCGCCGGGGCCGTGCTTCGCGACCCTGTTCGAGCGGCCCCCCACCACGCTCGCCGGCGCCCGAGTGTTGTACGAGTACCGCTTGGGCGACGAGGCCCGTTCGGAGGCCGCTCGCGCGTTCGTGGAACTGGCCAGCCTGATCGAACGGCACCTGGACCCGCAGTACGCCAGGAGCGCCGAACCGAGCGCTGCACCGGACCGCTGTTGAGTGCGGAGCGTTACGACCGTGTCGCGCAGTGCGCGGTCAGGGAGCCCCACAGCCCTGGGATCACGGGGCCGTGACTTGTTCTCGGTTCGCTCTCCGATTACGCTGCAAGCACCTTCGGGAGAGCTTCCAATGCTGCTTCGTTTCATCGGGGGCGCGTGCGCGCTGGTACTCGCAGCCGGTTTCGTCCGCGCCCAAACCGGGCCGCAGTTGCTCACCGTGTTCCCGCCCGGGGCCAAAGCCGGCGAGACCGTGGAGGTCACGTTCGCGGGCACCGGTTTCGACGGGGACGAGAAGCTGCTTTTCAGCGCCAAGGGCTTCACCGCCGAGCGCACCGGCGCCGCGACCGTGAACCCGAAAGCCGGAAAGGGCGTGCTGCCCGCCACGGTCAAGTTCAAGGTGACCGCACCGAAGGGCACGAGCGGCACCCACGACGTGCGCGTCGTGAGCAAGAGTGGCCTCAGCAACCCGCGCGCGTTCGTCGTGGGCCGCCTGACGGACGTGAACGAAGCCGAACCCAACAACGACGTACCGCAGGCGCAGAAGGTCGAACTCGAAACCACGGTGAACGGTGTCATTTCTGCACCGACGGACGTGGATTTCGTTACCTTCCAGGCGAAAGTGGGTCAGAACGTTGCCGTTTACTGCCTCACGTCGAGCATCGACAGCCGGATGCAAGCGGACCTCATGGTGAGCGATTCCGAAGGCAAGCAACTGGCCTCGAACCGGGGCTACCGGGGCGGCGATGCGGTGCTCAGCTTCAAAGCCCCGAAGGACGGCGAGTACCTCGTTCGCGTGTCACAGTTCGCGTACACGAGCGGCGGCCCGGACCACTTCTACCGGCTCACGGTCACGACCGCGGGGTGGACCGGTGCCGCGTTCCCGCCGGTCGTGGATGCGCAACCCGGCGTATCCTCGTGGGCGCCACCGCCCACCGCGGCGATGGTCGATCTCGTGGAACCGACCGCGGCTCACGGTCACCCGCTACTCGTGGCAGCGAACCCGATCGTTCTCGATAACGCGAAAAACGACACCGCCGGCACCGCGCAAGAGGTGAAGGTGCCCTGTGATGTCGCCGGGCGCGTCGCGAAGAAGAACGAGCGCCACTGGTACAGCTTCGCGGCAAAAAAGGGCGAAGTGCTCACGCTCGAAGTGTTCGCCGAACGCATCGGCTCGCCGGTCGATGCGTACTTCATCCTCACGGACGAGAAGGGCAAAACGATCACCGAACAGGACGAAGGTCCGGACACGCTCAGCCCGAACCAGTTCTACACCAGGTCCGATGACCCCGGCCGTTACCGGTTCGCGGTCCCCGCGGACGGCACCTACAAGGTGATGGTGTCCACGCGCGAAGCCGGGGTGCAGTTCGGCGTGCGCGACCAGTACGTTTTGCGCATCGCGAAGGAGAACCCCGATTTCCGCTTGGCGGTAATGCCGCTGACCCCACATATCCCGGACGCGGGCACGCTCGCGGCCGGCGGGGCGGTTGCGTTCACGGTTTTCGTGTTCCGGTTCGACGGGTTCGATGGGCCGATCGAACTCGGCGCCGAGAACCTCCCTCGGGGCGTGAAGTGCCCGAAACAGTTTATTGGGCCGGGGCAGACCCGCGCGCCCCTGGTCCTCACGTGCGACAAACCCGCGGCCGACTTCGAGGGGTTCCTTACGATCACCGGGACGGCGGGAGAACGGAAGCACACCGCCCGGCCCTTCTCGGTTACGTGGCCGGTGGCGGGCCAACAGGCAAACCAGCCCCCGCCGAACAGTCCGATGCTGGCACGCATGGACCGCGGTCCGGGGTTGGCGGTCGCGGTCCGCGGGGTGGCGCCGTTCGCCCTGACGCCGACCGAAACGGCGCTGACCGCGAAGAGTGGGGGCAAGGTCGAAGTCACGC
>DASWYH010001145.1:0-2863 GCA_036405095.1 Gemmata sp.
CGATCACCTCGATCGCGATGTACAGGAAGTGGAGCGCGAGCATCGTCCACACGAGCGCCGCATACGCGTTCTCGTTCCACCGCACCTTCAGCGCCGGGAACTCGTGCCAGCGCAGCACGAGCGCCCCGCACCCGAGAACCACGAACGCCGCCAGCCCGGCCAGCACGCGGGCCGGTCGGTCCGGCGGTCGCCCAGGGCTCGCGGGCACCTCCGACGGCTTCGCCGCGTGCCGCCGGTCGAGCGCGTCGAACTGCCGGCGACACGCGCGGTCCACCCACACCACCAGCGGCACCGTCGCGACCAACAGGAGCGCGTTCACCGTACCCCAGAGCAGGTCCGGGACGGGCTTCAGAATCGGCGGAGTGTACTGCGTGGCGGGCGGGGGCCACCCGGACTGCGGGTAGTTCCGCCACAGGTACACGTAGCTCGCCAGGAGCAGGCCGACGGTGGTGGTCTCGATCAGCATGAACAGCGTGTTGCCCCACCACGCGGGCGAGCGCGCGTCGCGCGTTTCGCCTGGCAGGTGCGACACATCAATGGTCGGCCTGGCAGCCGTTGTGAGTGTGGGAGTCCTCACGGCGGCCCCTCCCCGGCCACGGCGGGCCGCGTGTGCGGGTGGTGAATCGGGTCCGGCTCCTTCGTCGGCCAGAACCACCCGAGCAGGGTGACGAACAGCCCCGCCATGCCAACGGGGAACGCCCACGCGGTGAACACCAGACCGACGAACGCCGCGCCGGTTACAACGGCCGCGAGGAACGGCCAGACCGAATCGTCCGGCAGGTGGTTCCGGTGGTGCGGTTCGGCGTCGTGCGGGGTGGTCACCAGCACCTCGCGCGTGTCGGTAGCCAGGCCGGTGACCACCGGGGCGCTGTCCGGGTCTTCCCACAGCGGCTCACGCCCACCGACGGTCGGCAGGCGGGTGAAGTTGTGCGGGTCGGGCGGCGACGCGGCGGCCCACTCCAGCGTCCCCGCTCCCCACGGGTTCGAGCCGGCAGCCGCCCCGTACCTGCGGGTCCAGAGGACATTCACCAGGAAGCACACGAACCCCAGCGCGAGTGCGAACGCGCCGACGGTGGCGAGCAGGTTCAACTCGCCCCAGTTCTGTTCGGGCAGGTAGGTGTAGACCCGCCGCGGCATCCCCCGGAGCCCCAGGTGGTGCATCGGGAAGAACGCGACGTTGAACCCGCCGAAGATCAGCGCGAACGAGAGCCACGCGAGCCGCTCGCTCGGCATCCGCCCCGTCCATTTTGGGAGCCAGTACAGCACGGCTCCCAAAAGCGGGAACACGCCCCCGCCGATCAGGACGTAGTGCAAATGCGCCACCACGAAGAACGTGTCGTGAACCTGGATGTCGATGGACACGGACGCGAGCATCACGCCCGTCATCCCGCCGATGACGAACACCGCGAAGAACCCGAGCACAAACAGAAGGGGAGGTTTCAGCCTGATTTTGCCGCCCCACAGGGTCGCGATCCAGCAAAAGATCTGCACCCCGCTCGGGACCGCGACCATCAGGCTGGCGCCGGTGAACACCCCCTGACCGACCCGCGGCAGCGGGGTGGCGAACATGTGGTGCACCCACACCCCGAACGCGATGAACGCGGTGCCCACCAGCGCCAGCGTCAGCGGCGTGTAACCGAACATCGCACGCCGCGCGAACGTCGGGAGGATCGCCGAGATGAACCCCGTCGCGGGCAAGAAAACAATGTACACCTCCGGGTGCGCGAAGAACCAGAACAGGTGCTGCCACAGGAGCGCGTCGCCGCCCTCGGCCGGGTTGAAGAAGTGCGTGCTGATGCCGGTCATCCGGTCGGCCGCCAGCATCGTGCTGGAGAGCATGACCGCGGGCATCGCGAACACCGCCATGAACGCCGTTACCACCTGCGACCACACGAACAGCGGCACCCGGTCCAGCGACATCCCGGGTGCGCGCTGGGTGAAGGTCGTGGCGATGATCTCCACCGCCGAGATGAGGGTGCTGACCTCGACCAGCGTCACCATCTGCGACCACACGTCCACCCGCTTGCCGGGGCCGTAGTCCGGACCGGACAGGGGGACGTAAGCGAACCAGCCCATGTCCGGTCCCGTGTTGAGCGCCAGCGCCGTAAACAGCATCAGCCCGGCGAACAGGTACAGGTAGTAGCCGTAGTTCAGCAGCCGCGGGAAGCACACGTTGCGGGTGCCGAGCATGAGCGGCACGAGGTACAACCCCATGCCGGTCATCACCGGCACCGCGAACAGGAACATCATCGCGGTGCCGTGCGTGGTGAACGCCTGGTTGTAGGCGTCCGGACTGAGCACCCGCCCCTGCGGCGTCGCAAGTTGGAGCCGCATCGCCAGCGCGAGCGCCCCGGCCAGCGCGAAAAACACGAACGCGGTGCCGATGAACCGCAGCCCGAGCGCCTTGTGGTCGGTGGTGGTGACCCACCCGAACAACCCCGGCCGCCGGCCCCAGGCGCGCACCAGCGCCGCGCGCTCGGCGTCTTCCTCCGAGGGAGCCGGAGCGGTGCCGACGGCCGTGTTCTCCGCTCGGTCGGTCACTTGAGGCTCTCCAGGTAGTCCAGCAGGGCGTGCAACTCGTCCGGCTTGAGCGGGTTCACCGACATGCGCACGCCCGGTTTCGCGCCGTGTGGGTCGGTCACCCAGCCCGCCAGGTGCCCGCGCGTGTTGGGTAGCGTCCCGGCCGCAATGCGCCCCCGCGATGCGACGTGTGTTAAATCGGGACCCACGCGGCTCGCCGCGGGCGTTCCCTGGATCGTGTGACACATTACGCACGTGTTCGTGAGGAACACATGACGCCCGCGCGACCGGCCTTCTGTGGCCGGTTCGGGCGCGTTCCGTCGCTGCCCGGCGAGCCACGTCT
>DASWYH010001146.1:0-2609 GCA_036405095.1 Gemmata sp.
CGCTCGCCGAGCCGAGCTACACGATTTTCCATTACCCCACACCCGACGATAAGCACCCCGACCCGCTGCTCGGCGAGGTCAACTGGCAGATCGTGTCCGAGGAGCGGCCCCAGGGCGGTACGCACAAGGTCGTCTTCGAGAAGCAACTGGACGCGCCCTACTTCATCAAGTTCCGGAAGATCTACACCCTCGCGCCCCGGGACTACCACATCGGGTTGCGCATCGAGATCGAGAAGATGAAGGTGCCCGGCTCCGAGAAGGGCAAGGGGAAGTTGCGGTATCAGCTCGCCGGGCCGCACGGGCTCCCCGTTGAGGGCGAGTGGTACACCAGCATGCACCGCGTCGCCATCGTCGGCTGGCGCGAAAAGAGCGGGAAGCTCCAGCGGCAGTACGAGGACGCGGCATCGATCGGCAACAAGCGCGGGGGCGAACAGGCCTTCGGCGGCGAGAAAACGCTGCACTTCATGGCGGTCTCGAACCAGTTCTTCGCCTGCGCCGTGGCCGTCGATTACTCCCAGATGGACCCCGCGAAACAGCCGTGGGCCTACGTCCGGGCCACCACCGAGTTGCCGTTCGACAAGGCGCCGGACCCGCACCTGCCGAACATCGACGACATCACGGTGCGGGCCGCGTCGGAGACGCTCGACCTCGCACCGGGCGAGTCGGTTGCCCACAGCTACTACCTCTACAACGGCCCGTCGAAGGTCGGGCTCCTCAAGCTGCTTCCGAAGGTCAATGGGGGACCGGCCGTCCGCCCCGAACTCGTGGACCAGTACAAAGATGCGATGATGCTGTCGGCGATCACCGACTTCCGTTCGGACACGGCGATCGGGCGGTTCGCCAGCTTCATTTTCTGGACCGATCTGGTTATCGCGATGACCAACCTGATGCACCTGTTGCTCGCGTTCATCCATTCGATCATCGGGAACTGGGCGCTGTCGATCGTGGTGCTCACCGTGTGCGTGCGCCTGGTGCTGATGTACCCGAGCCGCAAGCAGACCGCGATGAGCATGAAGATGATGGAGGTACAGAAGCAGCTCCAGCCCGAGTTCGAGAAGCTGCAGGAGAAGTACAAGGACGACTTCAACACGTACAACCGCGAGAAGACCCGCCTCATGATGCAAAACGGCGCCAACCCGTTCGCAATGGCCGGCGGGTGCCTGCTCCTGTTCGCGCAGATGCCCGTCATGATGGGGCTCTACTTCTGTTTGCAAGAGAGCGTCTTCTTCCGGCTCGACCACTTCCTGTGGATCGACAACCTCGCGGCCCCGGACATGCTCGTCTGGTGGGGCGAGCAGATCCCCTACATCAGCACGCCCGAGGACATCGGGAGCTTCATCTACCTGGGGCCGTTCTTCAACATCCTCCCGCTACTCGCGGTCGGGCTGATGCTGTACCAGCAGTCGAAGATGATGCCGCAATCGACCGACCCGCAGGCCGAGCAGCAGCGGATGATGATGAAGCTGATGATGATCATGATGGCGGTGTTCTTCTACAAGGTGGCGGCCGGACTCGCGCTGTACTTCATCGTCAGCACCGGGTGGGCGATCATCGAGCGGCAGTTCATCCCGAAGCCAAAGATCGGCCCGGTGCCGCCACCAAAGGCCGGCGGTGAAGCGGCCGGGAAGCTCACGCCCGCGGAAGCAGTGGCCGAGGCCCAGAAGAAGAGCAAGGGGCCCCTGGGGCGGTTCCGCGAGCGGCTCCAGGAGAAGATGGAAGAGATGCAGCGCCAGGCCGACGAGCAGGCGAAGCGCCAGATCCGTAACGACCCGAACCGCCCCGCCGGGGGCACCAGCCCCCCCGCGCCGGGCACCGACGGCCCGCGCCGCGACAAGAAGAACAAGCGGCGCAAGAAGTAGAGCACGGAGCACCGACGGGACCGACAAGCGGGCGAGCCGACCGGGCGCGCCGCTTCTTGAAAGCCGATCTTTGGGGAACAACCCTGGGTGGGGAGCAGCCCATGCACGTGAAACGCATCTTGATGTTAGTCGGCGACTTCGTGGAAGACTACGAGGTGATGGTGCCGTTCCAGGCGCTCCAGATGGTCGGGCACCTCGTTCACGCGGTGTGCCCCGGGAAGGGCGCCGGCGACACGGTCCGCACCGCGGTCCACGACTTCGAGGGAGACCAAACGTACTCCGAGAAGCCGGGGCACAACTTCAAGCTCAACGCGGCGTTCGAGGACCTTGATGTCGCCCAGTACGACGCGCTCGTCGTCCCTGGCGGGCGTTCCCCCGAGTACCTGCGGCTCAACCCGGCGGTGCTGGAGGTGGTGCGGCACTTCTTCGCGACGAACAAACCCGTGGCCGCGATCTGTCACGGGCCGCAAGTGCTCGCCGCGGCCGGGGTGCTGAAGGGGCGGGTGTGCAGCGCGTACCCGGCCGTCGGCCCCGATATCGGGTTGTGCGGCGGGACGCTCGCGGAGGTGCCGATTGACGGCGCCCACACGGACGGGAACCTCGTGACGGCCCCCGCGTGGCCCGCCCACCCCGAATGGTTGCGTGCGTTCCTGACACTGCTCGGAACGACGATCCGTTGACCCGCCTTCGGTAAATGAGCCGCGACCGGAAGGGCGCGGGTGCTGAGATGCGTGTATCTCAGCACCCGCG
>DASWYH010001147.1:0-3103 GCA_036405095.1 Gemmata sp.
GACAACTCCGGCGGTTGAGGGATGGGTGTCATCGCGTCCGTTCGATTACAGAACACCGGCTCTTGAGGCAACTCGGCGCCGAAGGGAGTCAAAAAGACCTGGAAAATGCACGGCCCGCACCCCGTGAACGCTTACCAACGACGAGAACTACGATGCCGACCCCAGAGGGGGAACGGTACACACCATCTACCGCTCGCGCGAGGCGGCCGACGCGCACTGTGCGGAGGTCAACGAACTCGCGCGCGACTACTGGTCGTTTGTGGACGAGGAGTTCGCCGGGTACGCCGAACAGGGGAGCACGATGCCCGCGTTCGACATGAGCGAGCGGCTCCGCCAGAAGCGCGGCCCGGGAGCGAAACTCAAAAAAGGCGAAGGCGAATTTCCGACGACCGAGGGCGTGCCGTTTTATGAGGTGATCGAGATCCCGCTGGAGGGGCTGGAATGACCCGTAAGGCGTCCGCGAAGAAAGGGAAAGCGGCCCCCCAACCCGAGCCGCTCCGGGTGTTTATCGTGGTGCGCGAAATGCCATCGGAGAGCCGCAGCTACACCGAACCGGACCGCGTGTTCGCGACCGTGAAAGCCGCACAGGAGCACGCCGACCAACTGAACCGCGAGTTGCGGGAGTTTACGAATCCGTTTGCCAACGAGCGCGAGCCCGACTGGCTGATGTCCAGCGAGAAGGCGTTTTTCAAGCTGCTCAAGAAACTCAAGATCGCCGAGCCGAAGCCGCCGAAGGGATCGGCCTACGTGCAGTGGGAACAGTGGTGGGCACAACTCGCAACCGAACTGACCGAGGCCCAGCGTGACGCGTTCTGGGACGCCTTCAACAAGTTCCACTGGTACGAGGTGCAGGAAACGACCCTGGAGGACTGACCGTGTCGAAGGCGGAACCCGGTGTTCGTTACGTTGTTGAGCGGTATCGGTGGCGGCGGGATTTCTGGAACGTGCTTCGGCGCTCCCACGGCTTGGCTCGCGTGTCGTCGTTCGCCTCGTTTGAAGAGGCCGACGCCGAACGGTCACGGCTCGAATCGCTCGTTCGTGCGCGCGTCAATCCATTCCAGTGCGGGGCCGCGGTTCATTTTTGGACGCACCTGGGCGAGCCGCAGTTGCGCGATTGGCTCATGGATCACGGCATCGAGCCGCCCGCGGTCAAGAAAGACGGCACGACCGACTGGGCCGCGTGGTGGGCCGCGGAACACAAGAGGCTCGGTG
Organism: Gemmata sp.; assembly: GCA_036405095.1. GTDB lineage: Bacteria > Planctomycetota > Planctomycetia > Gemmatales > Gemmataceae > Gemmata. The sequence continues at coordinate 1,213 of DASWYH010001147.1, forward strand.
AGGAGAAACGCGCGGCGGTGTGGGAGGCGCTAGACAAGGTGCGGTTCTATTCGGTCGCCGCACGCCCGGCGCGCTCAGTGGTGTACGCGGTGGTGAAGGTCGGTTGGGAGTATAACGATGAGCGGCACGTTTCTTACGGTGACGGTGGGGAGGTCCAAACCATGTACCGGCGGCGCGCGTCCGCCGAAGCGGCGTGCGCGCGGCTGAACGTTACGGAGCGCGCGCGCTGGGGCGACGGAGGGATGTTCGACATTCAATACCGCGTGGAAGCGCGGCGCGACCTCTTTGCGGAGCCATCAGATAACGAAGGTCGCCGAGAGCAACTCCTGTCCCCAGAGGAGGTGCCGTTCTACGAGGTAATCGAGTTGGAACTGGAGGACGGGAATGGCCCGCCCGCGTGAGCCGAGGCCGGCGCCGCGCGCCGGCATGATGGTGTTCGTGGTCCAGGGGCACGGGCACGATGTGGCCGATTGCGCGTTCACCGATCGCACGGCCGCAGAGGCCCGGCGCCGCGAACTCGACCGCACGGCCCGCTCGTACTCGAACCCGTTCGATTCCGGGACGCCGGAGAAGCTCTCTTCGGACAGCGCGGAGCGGTTCTGGCAGGCACTTACGGCACTGAACTTTCATCTGCCGGAGCGGGATCAGGAGTGGCGCGACTGGTGGGAGGTGCTGTGCGCGGGCACAACAGCCGAGCAGCGCGACGCGCTGTGGGATACACTGGATGACTTGCACTATTTCGATGTAATCGAAGTGCCGCTGGAGGATTGATCGTGTCGAAGGCCTGGGTTCACGCGCAGTCGTCCGCGAAGCGCTGGGGCGGGAAGCCCGAGGACTACATCGACATTCACGAGCGCATGGACAGCACCAAGAGCGCGCACGCCGAGGTGACGCATCGGTGCGTGTTCCACTCCGCGTTCGGGATCTACATCGTCGAAGAGATCTTCGGCCGGTTCGTCACCAACTCGGACGGCAAACAGGTGTTCGTGCGCGACATCGCGGAACAGCACGTCCTCGAAGACCTCGGGTTCATCCCCAGTCTGAGCGACTGGCTGAAGGAAATGCCGTCACAGCCGTGGATGGCCGGACAGCGCAAGATGAACGTGAAGATCGTGGACTGAAGCAACTTCAGTCCACTTCGCCGACGTGGGCGTCTTTCAGCGAGAACAGGTAGCCTTCGGGGTCGGTGCGGTTGAGCACCAGCGTCCCCGTGACCTTCATCAGCCCCTTGCGGAACTCGGTTGTTTTGCCGGTTTTCAGCTCCACGTTCAGCATCGCGGTCGGGTCGGGAATTTCGCAGAACCAGCACCCCACCGGGTATTCGAGGAGCAGAAACCCGGTTGCGGCAAGTTCGTCCTTCACGGGTTGCATGAAGCCGGACAGCGTGACCGTCTTGCCGTCGAGCTGGTCGAGGTACTTCACGAACGACACTCGGCCTTTTGTGCTCACGCTCGTGGCCCCCAGCACGGGCCACGGGAGCGCGTTGACCCCTTCCTTGTCGATCGGGGGTAGCAGCGCCTCGTCGAACGCCTTGATCAACGGGCGCGACGATTTCGCCTTGAGGGTGCCGCGGTGCTGTTCGTGTCCGGGCTTCTTGGCCAGCTCGTCGGCGGCCGCGCGGTACAGGAGCCGCCGTTTGCGCAGGTCGGGGGCCGCGAGCGCGAACTCGGTGACGCAGCCGTCGAGCGCTGCCGCCGCGGATCGCACGTCGCCGAGAGCGTTGCACAGTTCGCCAAATTGCCAGAGGAGGCGCGCGTCCGCCGGGAGCCACAGCGCGAGTTGCTGGACCACGCCCAGCGCGTCCGCGGGGAGCTTTTTGCGCTCGGCTTCGGCGAGCGCGTTGGCCTCCGGCGCGCCCGAGGGGCCGACGAATTTCACCCCGAAAAGGTCG
>DASWYH010001148.1:0-1720 GCA_036405095.1 Gemmata sp.
TCGAGCGCGTTGCGCCCGTCGGAACCGGTGACGCGGGGCGTGGCCCCGGTGCGCACGCAGTCGATGAAGTGCCGCAGCTCGGCCGTCAGTTGGTCCTGCTTGCGGTCCCCGTCGAGGTTCAGCACTTGCAAGTAGCGCCCGAACACCTCATCCTTGAGCCGGGACTTTGCCAGCGCGTCCATCGCATCGACACGGAGGCCGTACTTGCGCACCTCTTCGCTCTGCTGCACCAGGGCAAGCTTCCGGGTGACGAAGTCGATCCCGGCGTAGCCCTCGGGCGCCCAGATGCGGAGCCGCCGCTTCGGGTGCCGCGTGATCCGGCTCGCGGTCACGTGCGCGATGCACCCGTTGTCGAACTCCAGGCGGGCGTTCACCATGTCCTCGTGCCCGCCGAATACCACCGCGCCCACCGCGGACACCCGCATCACCTTCCCGCCCACCAGCGCCAGCAGCAGGTCGAGGTCGTGAATCATGAGGTCGAGGACGGCGCCGATGTCCACCGAGCGCCCGGTGAACGGCCCGTGACGTTCCGCCTCCACGAACTTCGCGCGGATCGGCCGTTTGATGAGCTCCTCGAACGCGGGGTTGAACCGCTCGATGTGCCCCACCTGGAGCGGGACGCCGGCTTTTTCGGCCAGCGCGATGAGTTCGTCAGCCTCGGCCACCGTGCGACAGATCGGCTTTTCCACGAGCACCGGGACGCCGGCCTTGAGGAACTCCGCAGCCACCGCGTGGTGGTGGACGGTCGGGGTCACGATGCTGACCGCGTCCACTTTCCCGACGAGCGGTACGAAGCTGTGGTAGGGCGTCGTGCCGAGGCGGGTCGCTATGGTGCGGGCCTGATCCGGGTTCGCGTCGACGACCCCGGTCAGTTCCACGTCCGGCATGTTCGCGAGGATGCGGGCGTGGTGCTGGCCCAGGTGCCCGACGCCGATCACCGCCATCCGCAAACGGTCCATGTCACACCCGTCAAAGGTCGAAAATCAAAGGTCGTAAAGTCGCGCGGCCGGCCGCTAGGCCGCACGGGCGGCCGTTTTACCGGCCTTCCGGCTCTCACTCTTCCGCCCCTCGGCCCCGGGGCACGCCGCGGAAGCGAGGGCGCGGGCCAGTTCCACGTTGAGCGCGTGGCCGGACCGGTACGCGACCACGTGCCCCGCGAGGTCGAACCCGCAGAGGGCCAGATCGCCGATCAGGTCCAGTACCTTGTGCCGGGCCGGTTCGTCGGCGTAGCGCACCGTGTTGTCGATCGGCCCGCGCGCGCCGAACACCAGGAGGTCGGCCCCGGTCAGGTGCGTGCCGATCCCTTGGGTGCGGAGCCCGCGCGCCTCGGGCTCCGTCAGGAACGTGCGGCACCGGCTGATGTCGCCCACGAAGCTCTCGGGCGTGACCGTGAGCGTGTGCGTCTGGGGCAGGATCGGTGCCCCGGGGCCGTAGTCGAGCCGGTAGCTCACGCGCAGGTCGGTCCGGCCCGTCGGGTGGAGCCCGAGCGTGGCACCCGGTCCGCGGACGACGATCGGTTTCGACGGGCTGTAGATCGGGCGCCGGGTGTCTTGGGTGACGGTGCCCGCGCCGGTGAGAGCGGAGACGAACCCGGTGGCCGAGCCGTCCAGGCCCGGCGGCTCCGGGCCGTCGAGTTCCACGACGCAGTTGTCGATGCGGAGCCCGGCGAGGGCTGCCAGCACGTGTTCAACCAGTGTGATGGCGGCGCTGGGGGGACCGA
>DASWYH010001149.1:0-16711 GCA_036405095.1 Gemmata sp.
CGGGTGGCCGAGGTGCTTCTTGAGGAACGCGAACGTCCCCTCGGCGTTGATCTGGTGGCCGCCGGGGAAGAACTCGATCGTGGTGCGCTCGGGGAGCTTTAGCCGGTTCGCATAGAGGTATCGCACCTTCGCGAACTCGTAGGCGACCATCTCGTCCGTGCCGACGCCGTCGTCGTGCCCGCGCTCCACCATGAACGGGCGCGGCGCAATGAGGAACGCCATTTCGGCATAGTTGAACGTGTTGCCGAGATCGAACTCGTACATCTCGTATTCGCCGGTCCACATGTAGCTGCGGTCCAGACCAACGGAAACGTTCTTCCCGATCCACTCGTTGAAGTCGCCCGAACAGATGGAGAGGCAGTACCGCTTCTCGACCGCCGGGACGCGCATCGCCGTCTTGCCGCCGTAGGACAGGCCGTAGAACGCGATCCGCTTCGCGTCCACGTTCGGCAGCGTTTCGAGCCAGTCCAGGGTGCGCTGGTGCTGCCGGATGATGAAGCTGAAGAGGGAGAGCTTCAGCGGGTTCGCTTTGCGCTGGAGCTGCCGGAACACGTTCTTGCCGTAATAGGGGTTTTGTGGAGCATATACGATATAGCCCAGCTCCACCAACCGGCGCGAGAAGTGATTGTAGACGGGGCGCTTTTCGATCTCAATCGTGTCGCGCGGGGTGCCTTCCAAGCCGTGCTGGCACACGACAACCGGCCGCTTCTCGCCCGGCTTCAGATCCTTCGGCAGTAACAGGATGCCGGTGGCGAACACGTCGTCGTAAACGTCGAGTACCACTTCGTAACCGGTCCAGGTCTTCTCGTCGTACACCCGGCGCGTGCGCGGGTTCAGCGGGACCGTGGGTTCGGGTAGTTTGCCGATCACCTCCGCGTGGAAGTGCTCGCGGTACGGCTCGCACGATTTCTCCCACGCCTCGGGCGAGGAAGCGTCCGCATTCTTCCAGTACGCTTTGCGGGTCGCGTCCGAATCGCGCCAGAGCTTCTGCGTGTGCGAAACGAGTTGATCGAACTGCCGCTGGTGGCGCGCTGCGGGGTCCGGCAAGTTCACCTTGGGAACCGCTCGGTCGATTTCTTTTGCGGGCTGGTTCGGCTGTCCCGTGAGTTCGCCCACGAATTTTGAGACCGTGGACTCGTGAGTGGCGATCGTGCCGGGTTCGTGCTTGCCGCCCGTGAGTTTTGTCATCCGCTTGCGCTCGCCGCGGATCGCGTTCCCGTCCGGTCGGTCGAGGGTGCCCGGGGCGGCGCCGTTCGATTTCCCCGGCTTCCCGACAACAGGGCCATCGAACTTCGGCCACGGGTCGGACGCACCCGGAACCGGCGGAGAATCCGGTTGGTGGCCGGCCCAGTTCGCGCGGAGGTTGACCGGAGCGACGAACAGCAACCGCGGGGCGACCAGCAGCCCGAGTTCCGCGTCCCCGAACTCGGTCAGTTGGCCCCAGATGTTGCGGTCGAGCGGCTCTCGTCCGAGCGCCTCGCGCGGCCCGAACGCCCCACACACGATGGTCGCTCGGACCCGCGTATCGAGCGCGGCGGCGTAGAGCGCGATCCGCCCGCCCTCGCCGTAGCCGACCGCGCCGATAGGCCGTTTCGGGTCGGTCGCGGTGAACCAATCAACCGCCGCGAGGACCTTTTGTGTTTCGTAGCCCGCAACGGTCCGGCCCATTTCGTAGGCCATGCGCTGAACGAACTCGCGGTGCGGGAGGTTGGTTGCGCGGTTCAGTTTCGCGTTCCCCGAGAGGTGGTCCTTGCGGTCGATCAGGCTCGGTACGAGTACCCGGCACCCGGCGGCGGCCAACACCCGGGCGAATTGTAGTTCCTCAGCGAGGCCGCGGAACCCGGCCACTCCCGTCTTGTCGTCTTTGTGAATCACACCCGCGATCTGTTCGGGTATCTGGTCCGCGTCCGGGACCGCCACGAGGTTCGCAACCGGGGTGCCCTTGGGTTCGATCAGCAGCCCTTCGGCGTCCACCCCCGGCAGCACCGCCCAACGAACGGCGAGCACCTTGCACTCGTCAATTGTGGCGACGAGCGCCGGGGCTCCCGGCCCGCTCGCGTACTCCAACTTCGGTGCGACGCGCGGACCGACCGTGCCGAGGTACTTCCCGAGTCGCGCCCGATTCGGTTCGACGGATTTCGCGTAAGCGTCGGGCGAAGACGTGTCGAGCTTCCACAACTTCGTGCGCGCCTGCGGGGCGTCCGCGAGCGCGCGGTCGAGGTACTTGTGCATCCCGGCGACCTGCTTTTCCGCGAGGTTGCCCTCTTCGGTCAGCGGCTTGGTGTTGGGCAGCGGCTCGGCCGCCGAAAGCGGGACCGCGGCGAGCGCAACGAGAAACACGAGCAGAAACAGTCGGTGGCACGCGGTCTTCATGCTTCTTCTCGTGATTTGCGCGCGCGGCGCGGGTCCGCGGCGGGGGCGATTTCAGAACAGTTCCGCAACCGGCTTTCCGGGGTATACGCGCACGGGCGCGCCATCCGGCCCGGGGATGGTCGCGTCGTGGGGCACACCGAGCGCCGAGAAGATGGTGCTGACGAGTTCCTGCGGTGAAACCGGGCGGTCCGTCGGCTCGCTCCCGGTCGCGTCCGACGCGCCGATGACCTGGCCGCCCTTCACGCCGCCGCCCGCGACGAGTGCCGTCCAGCACCCGGCCCAGTGGTCGCGCCCGCCGTTCGAGTTGAGTTTCGGCGTGCGCCCGAACTCGCCCGTTGCGACCACGAGCGTCGATTCCAACAGCCCGCGCTCTTCGAGGTCGGTGAGGAGTTGCGCCACTGCGGTATCGAAGCTCGGGGCCACGATGTTGCGCACGTCGCCGAGGGTCGTGCGGAGCGAACCACCATCGGCATGGCAGTCCCACGAGGGCGAGTCAAAGACCGTATCGAACTGGTTAACGACAACGAACGCGGAACGAAGACGAGCGGTGAGCGAAGCCCACCCACAGTTCTTTCCGAAGTCGGTCGGGCCGTATTTGGCCATTGGGGAACCGGGCCGGCCCCCCGGACCGCCACCACGCCAAACCATCGGCTCACGCCCAAGGCCCCCGTTGCCGAAGCCGCGGCTCACGTTGACACCCGTCTCGACACTCAAAGTCGGAATCACGCAATAGCTCGTCACGTGCCCTTCTGCTTGCCCTCGCAAGTAGTGAACCACCGCGCCGACGCTGGGCCACTCGGGGCCGTCGCGGAAGAGGCGCCCGGTGTTCAGCAGTTGGAACCCGCACTCGTGAACCGGCGGGGCGTCGTGGTGCATCGAGCGGATCAAGCTGAACTTGTCGCTCACCGTCGCGAGCTTCGGGAACAGCTCACTCAGGTGCAGCCCGGGCACCTTCGTTTGGATCGGGCGGAACGGCCCGCGCACATCGGACGGGGCGTTCGGTTTGGGGTCGAAGGTGTCGAGGTGCGCGGGACCGCCCACCATGTTGATGAAGATGCACGATTTCGCTTTGCCGAGCGGCAACGGGGGAGTCGTGGCGCCGGTTGCCGCGCCCGTGAGGGCGAGCCCGGCGGCACCGGCGGCCGTGGCGCGGAGGAAGTCGCGGCGCGTTGGTTGATCGGTTGGCATTGTCGCGGTCGTCCGGGGGACTGGGCTGGCGAAGTTGCCCCATCGTACCGCACCCAACCGCCGATGCAATTAGCTGGTGAACTTCTTCGCACTTAGCGATTTCGTCAGCCCCTCCGATGCGGTCCGGGCGGCCGTGTCCCAACTGTGATGTTCGACCACCCACTTGCGGGCGGCGTCGCCGGCGCGGGTGCGCTTCGCCCCGTCGGACCACAGCGCCCCCAGCCCGCGCACCCAGTCCTCGGGGGAATGCGCCACCACTGCGCCGCTCTCGGTCGGGGCGCGGAGGCCATTGAGCGCCACCGGAGAACAAACGATCGGTTTGCCCATCGCGGCGGCTTCGAGGAACTTGTTCTTGATGCCGCCGCCGCTCACGAACGGGAACACCACCACCTGGTGCGCGGCGACCGCGGGCCGGAGGTCGGGGAGGTCGGGGACCAGCTCGATGCCGTCGCGCCCCACAAGGGCGCGGACCGCGGGTGTGGGGCTGAACCCGTACACGGTGAAGGTCGCGTTCGGGTGCGCGGCCCGCACGCGCGGCCACACCTTCCCGCAGAACCACTCCAGCGCCTGCACGTTCGGGCCGAAATCGAGCCGGCCCCAGAAGGTGCAACTGCACTCGGCCTGCGGCGCGCCGAGCGGCTGGAAGTGCTCGGCGTCCACGCCGTTGGGGACCACGTCCAGGCCGCGCACGCCCGCGACCCAGCGCATCGCCCGCCGGTCGGCGCCGGTAACCACCCACACGCGGTCCAACATCGGCCGGTACGCGCGTTCGTAAAGACCCTTGATGAATGCCTGTTTCAGTTCGCCCCAGGTGCCGGGTTTGAACACCCGCACCTGCGAAGCGTGGTGCCAGGCCCATTCGTCGGCGGCGTACCACACGCGGAGCCGGTCTTTCACGGCGCCCAGGTAGGGGAGCACGTTCAGCCCCACCACCACAACGCCGTCGGCGGCCATGTCAGCCGCGGCCTGACCCACGCCGCGCACGCGGTTCTCGTCGATGCCCCAATAGCCCTGGAACTTGCGCTGGAGCCAGCGGTAGTCGGGCGCCGGCCCGGCCGGCGGTTCGCCCCGCTTGGGGAAGGTGCGCTGGAAGCAGAGCGGCAGACCCGCCACGGCTTCCGGGAGCGGCTCCGCTGCGGTCAGCAAGCCCACCTCGTGACCGAGGCGGGTGAGCGCCTGCATCATGTGGAAGCAGTGGACATCGTGCCCGCTCGATCGCGGCCAGCTCAGCGCATCTTTGACGAACAGCAGCCGCATGAAGAACCTCGCCGCCCTTACAACCCCAAAACCGAAACCGGTCCGCGCGTCAGGCGGTCGGGCCGACCTCTTTTGCGGTGAGCAACTCGACCTTGTCACCGCGGCCGACGGCGTACTTGAACCCGGTCTTCTCGGTACAGGCCGCGCCGACGTTGCCCTTCGGGTCCAGCGCCAGGAACGCCACCCGCAACGGGTGAACGCCCCGGCGCCCGGCGGCGGCGTTGGCCCGCTTGCAGGCCAGTTCGCACGCCTCCTGTGGCGCTTTTCCGGCGCGGAGGAGTTCGGTGATGAACAGGCTCGCGCCGATGCGGATGATCTCCTCGCCCACACCGGTTGCACCGGCCGCGCCCGCGAGGTCGTCAACGTACAACCCGGCCCCGATGATGGGCGAATCGCCCACCCGACCCGGCAATTTGTAACCCAACCCGCTCGTCGTGCAGACCCCGCCGAGGTGCCCCTTTTTGTCCAGCGACAGCACCGTGACCGTGTCGTGATTGAACTCGTTCACCGTGATGTCCGATGCGCCATCGGCCCGGACCGGCGCTTTATCTTTCCCGGGGGCGCCCTTCTTCTTGTCGGGGTGCGCGTCGAGAAACTCCTTGATGCTCTCCGTGGTGTACGGCACCTCAAGCGGGAACCCCTGTTGCAGCGCGAACCACTTGGCGCCCTCGGCAACCAGCATCACGTGCGGGGTCTTCTCCATGACCCGGCGGGCCAGCGCGGCCGGGTGCCGGATGTGCTCCACACACGCGACCGCGCCGCACGCGAGCGTGCGCCCGTCCATGACACAGGCGTCCAGCGTGAGCCGGCCCAGCCGGTCCGGGATGCTCCCGAAGCCCACCGAGTTGCGGATCGCGGTGTCGTCCTCGACCGCTTGCGCGCCGGCGAGCGCGGCGTCCAGCGCCGGCGCACCTTTCGCCAGCTCCTTCATCGCGGCTTCGACCGCACTCTTCCCGAAGGGCCAGGTCGCAATTGTAATGGGTTCCGGCATACGTCCGTTCCGAGTTTCGGGTTCCGGGGGGCAGGGCTTCAGTGTGAGCGCGCCACGACACAAAAGCAAGCCGGCGGGTGGGAGAGGTGCGGAAACGCTCGCGGCGGTCGCCCTTCCGTAAAAGGGCGACCGCCGCGAGCGAGCGCGTCGGAACGAGCAACCCGAGCGGCCCGTTACGAAACGGTCGGCAGGTTCGACTGCCCGGCGGCGTCGGCCCGCGCCTTTTGTTGCTCCAGGGGGAGCAACTCCTGCCGGTAGATCGGCACATCACGCGGGGCCTCGATCCCGAGCCGGATCTTGCCGCGGTCGATGTCCACGACCGTGATGCAGATGTTTTCGCCGATGAAAATCTTCTCGCCCAATTTGCGACTGAGAACGAGCATGGTCGCGTCCCTCCGTTGTGCGTCACTCGTCCGTAAAACGCTCCCCAATTCTACGCCACGTTTCCGTGGGCCGTTGGGGCGGCCCGACAAATGGCGTTTCGACACTTGGGGCGGCGGGCGCACCGCCGGAATAATGAGTGCGGCAGACACCGGAACGGGCGAACACTGTGCAGAACCTACCTTGCGAGCCGAATCGCGCCTGCTAGCATCTCTGACCGTTGCCGAGCGCACGGGGTTCGCGGCAGAGGTGTCACAGGTCATAAAACGCGCCGAACCAAACCACGACCGGACACATTGGGAGTGAGACGACGGAAAAATGACGGGGTCATTTCGTTTCTTCAGGAGCGGCTCGATACCCGCCCCGAGGCCCGAGCGCCCGCCGTCACTAAAAGACGCCCACAATTGTGCTGAAAAGGGCGCAACTGTTGGGAAAGCACGAAGGCCACCCGTCCGAAACGGGTGGCCTTCGACGAGAAACGGGCGAAACGCAGCGGGTGCATCATTTCTCGGAGGAACTTGCTCCGTGTGGGTGGCTCGTGCGAGCTGTGAGCGAGGATCACGACCCGAAGCGGGCTCCGCAAACCGTCACTCGAGCCGTCCGAAAGGGGTGGACCGGTCATGGAGGAGGCTGGGGCGGTTCGTTCGCGACCGCTCACCTCTCGCACGAGCCACCCACGCGGAACAAGCGTCACGCAACACACGCCATCTCACTCACAGCACTACGGGACTTGTTCTTGAGGAACTCCAGCGGGCGCGGGTCGCCTTCGAACCGCGCGTCGGCCGGGTGGAAAATCGCCTGCTTGAGTTTCGCGCGCTGTTCGAGCACGGCGAGCTTTTCCGGCGTGCCCGGCGCGGCCGTCGTCGGAGCACTCGGGAGCGGCGCGCTCCCGGTAAAGTTACCGACCCCGCGACGAGCGTACTTCGAGGTCGAGGGGTACAGCTCTTTCACGCCCGGGGTGTAGTAGCAGCTCCAGCACAGCCCGCGGGGGCGGTTCACTTTCGACTTCGTGCAGTGGCGGCAGATCGGGTTCATGGCGATATCCGAGGTTTGGATGAAAGTCGGTTCAGATGGAAACGGCCGGATCAAATCGTTCGTGCGGGTTGTGCGGCCCTTGTCGCCTCAGGCGCTCAGCGTGCGGCCCGTGTGGCGCACGCGGCTGGCTTGCGTTCGCACCGGCGCGGCGCGCTCCGCGGCCCGTTCGATCGACAGGCGGACCTGTCGCCCGTGCTTCGCGGACAGGAAATCGACGTGGGCGCGGGCTTCTTCCCAGGAACCGAACGGTTTGCGCTGGACGCGACCCGAATTAACTGTGCAAATGACGACTTCGAACATGGCGGGCTCCTGAATCGAAGAGGTTAATTGGTGGTGTCTCGGGTTTCCTGGGCTCAGGCAGCGATTTCCGGCTGCTTGCTGGCGAGCCCGGTTGCGGCGCTCGGAACCTCGATCGGCTCGCGCTGGGCGAGGGCGCGCTCGACCTCGGCGAGCAGCTCCCGGCGCATCTCGTCGCGGGGCGTGTCGTCGAACCAGTTGAGGAACCAGCGGCACGCGGCGGGCTCGCCGAGGCGCTGGTCGGCCTCGAAGCAGGCCCGCGCGAAGAACTCTTCGACCTGGCCCACGGATTCGAGTTCGTCGCCCTGCCACCCGCAGAAGCCGAGCGCACAGGCCGCTTCGACCGGCCAGTCCTGAACACACATGAGAGGGGGCGGAGTTGTGGTGCTGCCTTGCGTCAGTCGGGGGTCGTCGCCGCGGAGCGCGTCGCGGAGCGATTCCAGCCCGGTCGTCGAGAGCACCGGCACGAACCCGTCGCGCCACACCAGACGCCAGCTTTCCATGATTCAGCCCTCCACGTCACCGAGTTGCGTTTCATCAGGTCGGTTGCCCGTCCCAACTCCTCATTTGCATCCGACACACGATTTATACACCTGTACACTACGCCTGTCAACACGACACGCGCGTTTTTTTTGATTTTCGTTTTGCCAGAACGTGATCCATGAGTTTTGGCGACATTTCTACGTGACGTATTAGCTCGAAAATGCACGTTTCTAGACAGCAACAGGATCGCCAATGTGGTGTTGAAGGAGTCGGGGGACTTGTGACCTCACGTTTTCGAGGGGCGGAGCATGTTGCGCTTGTGTTGCTTGTTACTGTGTTTGGTTGGGCTCGCTGCGATTGCGCCGGCTGCGGAACCCGCGCCGAAGCGGGTGGAATGGAAAGTCGGTGATGCGGCTCGGGAGGCACTCGTTTACGCGCCGGCGAATGCGGCCAAGGAGCCGTGCCCGCTGGTGTTTGTGTTTCACGGGCACGGCGGGACGATGAAACACGCGGCCCGGTCGATCGGGATTCATTCGCACTGGCCGGAAGCGATTTGCGTTTACCCACAGGGGCTGAACGCACCCGGCAAGTTGACCGATCCCGAGGGCAAGAAGTCGGGCTGGCAGTCGAACCCGCGGGACCAAGACGACCGCGATTTGAGGTTCTTCGACGCGATGCTGAAATCGCTCCGCGCCGACTACAAGGTCGACGACCGACGTATCTACGTGACCGGGCACTCGAACGGCGGCCGGTTCACGCAACTCCTGTGGGCCGAGCGCGGCGACACGTTCGCGGCGGTGGCCCCGTCCGGTACGACCGGAAACACGCTCACGAAATCGTTCAAGCCGAAGCCGTGCCTGCACATCGCGGGCGAGAGGGACGAGTTGGTTCGATTCGCGTGGCAGCAACAAACGATGGACGCGGTGCGGAAACTCAACGGGTGTGAGTCGGAGGGCGCCCCTTGGGACAAGGGCAAAGACCCGGCGGGCACGCATTACGCATCGAAAGGGGGCTTCCCCTTCGTGGCGCTGGTGTACCCCGGCGGACACACGTTCCCGAGCGACGCACCGGAGCGGATTGTGAGGTTCTTCAAGCAGCACTCGAAGAAGTAACAGAAGTTGCTCGTGTGCTTCCAACCGGCGCGGTACGATCTAACGATCGCTGTGGAGGGACCTCGCGTGTATCGCTCTCAAACTCTGCTGTGGTTAACGGCCGGGCTCGTTGTTTGCGCTGGCACTGGCGCGCCTGCGGCCCCGGTGCCCAAACACCTGATGCCCAAGGGCGACGGGTTCAACTTCCCGGCGGTCGTGGGCACGACCTGGGTTTACGAGGAGAACGGCACGAACGAAGTCACGCTGACGATTTCAAAGGTCGAAACCAAAGACGGCGCGAAACTGGTGACCGCGGAGCGCGTCGAGGTGAACGGAGTGCGGAAGCACTACATGACGTGGTCGGTGAGTGAGAAGGGAATTTTCCTGGTGTCCGAACTGGGCAGCACGTACCCGGTTCCGTGGTGCATCTGCAAACTGCCCCACAAGGAGGGCGACACCTGGAAGACCGAGGGGCACGGCGGGGACATGACCGCTGGGCCGGTCGAGAAAGCGAAAACGGCCGCCGGGGAGATTCGCGCGTACCGCGTCGATTGGGATCTCGGTCCCGGCAACACGGTGCATTACTGGTACGCGCCGGGCTTTGGGCTCGTGCGACAGCAGGGATCGCCGACCTGGGCGCTGAAGTCGTTCACCAAGGGAAAGGAATGATGGGCGCCCGCTGCCGGTGCCGCGCCCGGCGTGACGTGACCGAGCACCAAGCGGGGCCACTTGAAACGGCCGGACGCAGTATCAGACGGGCGCCCCGAGGTGCGGGGCGAGGCGTTCGGTGAGGGCCGCAATCAGTTCCGGTTGCATGAACTGGTAGTCGTCGGGGATGGCGAGACAGACGAGCCGTTTCACACCAATTTCCGCCGCGAACCGCCGGCGGATCATCTTTTCGAGCCGCGTTTCCATCACGAACACCACATCCGCCCATGCGAGCAACTCGTCCGTGAGTTCGACCCGCGCCAATCGCGACAGACCCGCCGAGCGGGCTTTAACGCCCGGCGTCTGGGCATACAGTTCGGCGGCCGTCGGGCTGCGGTGCCGGTTCCCTTCGCACACGAACAGCGCTCGTACGGCTCGGGTCATGGTGCCTTTGGACGGACCGAGAGCGGCCGGAGTTCGGAACCGGGAGTTCGCGTTGCCCGGTACGGGTTCCAGTAGCTACTTCTTTTTGTTGCCGCTCTCGGTCAGTTCCAGCAGCACGTCCATGTCTTGACCGGCGAGTTTGGCGCGGATGCTCATCTTCACCAGGCCCGAGGGCACCCCCTTTGCCACCCACACCTTCATGTCGCCATCAACGTCCGCCCCCAGCGCCTTGGCCTTCGTCTTGTAGGTGGTCCATGTGGCATCGTACTCCTTGCCCCCGACCTTGATCTTCTCCTTACCTTCCTTGAGCTTTTCCACCTTGGTGTCGCCGCCGCCGGGAATGATCCCGCTCTTGGTCGGGTCGAACGGCTTGGTCAGATCGACTTTTTGCGTCCGCTCGACGTCTTTCTTGTCGCCCGCGAGGCTGGCGGACCCGACCAGGTGAATGGTTGCCTCCTTGTCGGATTTGTCGGTGACGGTCTGAACCAGCGTGCCATCGATGCTCAAGGTGCCGATCTTGGTGGTCAACTTGTAGGAGGCGAAATCGCCGACCCTGGCACTCTTGTACGGGTTGTCCTCGTCGGCGGCGCGAACCGCGACCGGGGTGAGGCAGAGCGCAAGCACACAGAACGCGCGAACGAGCATGAGTTGACCCCAAAAGAGGCGGGCGGCGACCGGCTCCCGCACGGTGTCAGTATATCCGGATCGCAGGGCGCCCGTTCCCGGCACGGGGCGTTGGTGGAAGCTCCTCCGGGCGCGGGAGCGGGTGAAGGGCCGCGAGCCGCCGCGCCCGCTTTTGTGGCACCGGCGTCACCCGCCCTTGAGCAACTTCGCGAGCGCGCGCGTCTGGTCGAAGTGCTCCAGCACGAGGATCAGGACCGCCGTCAGCGGGACCGCGAGGAACATTCCCGGGATACCCCACAGCAGGCCCCAGAACGCCAGCGACCCCAGGATCACGAGCGGGCTGATGCCCACCGCGTTACCGAGGATCATCGGCTCGATCACCGACGCCGACGCCCCGTGCCACACGAGCAGCAGCGCCGCCGCGACGACCGGCTCCCACGACGGGCCGAACCACAGGAACGCGAACCCGACCGGCAACGTATACGCAATGACGGTCCCGATGTACGGGATGAAGTTGCACAGGAACGTGAGCACCGCCCACAGGAGCGCGAAGTTCACCCCCGTGGCCCACAGGATGCCCCCCACAGGGGCCGCGAGGAAGAAGCTCGACTTCACCTTCGCCTTCAAGTAGCTGATGACCGCGGCGTTCACCTCGCCCGCGACCTGAAGGATCTGTTCGGCTTTTTCTTTCGGGTACGCGTTGCGCACGCGGGTCGGGAACTGGGTGCCCTCCAGCAACAGGAACAGCAGGTACAGCACGACCACACACGCTTCGAGCATCGCCGTTGCGCCGAGACCAAGGATCAGCCGCACCACCAACCCGATTTGTTCGGTCACCTGCACGTGCATGGGGCGCGTGTCGCCGGGGGAGACCCACGGCGCGTTCGATGCGATGGTGTCTTCCACGTTGGTGAGGAGGACATCGGCGCGCTGCTTGAGCCGCGGCACGTTGTCGCTCAGCGCCATCACGCTCGTGGAGGTGACGAACGCCAGCCCCACCAGCACCCCGGCGGTTCCGCCCGCGAGGATGCCGATCGACGCGGGCGTGCCGACCCGCTTGCGCAGTCGGGAGTGGTACGGCATCAGGACGTACGCGAGAAACACCGCGACCAGCAGCGGGCGCAAAACCGATGCGAGCTGGAGCATCAGGTACCACCCCGCCGCCGCGCCGACCAGCACGAACACGATCGTGCGGAGCGTGTCGGGGTCGCGCCACCGGGGCAGGGTCAGGTGGCGGTCCGTGTCGGGCGGTTCGGGCGCGGCCATGTCGGTCTCACGTGCGCGCGGTCGTGCGAGGCCGCGTGCGAGCATCTTATCCGCCCCGTGCGGCACGTTCCACCAAGGACCCCATCATTCAGGATTTCGTCCCCGCGCCGAACCGTTGTCGCGCCCGAGCGGAGCGCCGCTCCTTCCGGCTCACCACCGATCGGAACCTCTTTCTCGCGTCTGAGGGGAGTTGGTGGATGTTGCAGCACCTCGCGCGCGATTCTGCTGCAAGGTTGGGTCTTGTGAAATTCCTCACAAGAAAAACTCATTACACAAGAACTTAAACGGCAACGACTTGCAACAATGCCTTACGGAACATGGAACTCGGCTCACGGGTTGCTCTACGAAGAGTGTATTGTAAGGTTGTGCTGGAGGGCCGGAACTCTCCAGAACACGAAGAGCAGAACTCCCACCCCTACCGCTGTTGTCCGCGTCGGCCTGGAACACCGACGAAGGATCAAGGGCGGTCCTCACCAGAGCTGGGACACGCGCGCTACCTGGGTGCAATCGCATCCGCAGCCCGAGTGACCTACCAGCGGACACTGGGCGCGACGTTACGAGCTTGGCTGGGCCTTGCTCGGTTGCGCCTCGGTCTGAACGTGTGCCCTACCGATCCACGCCAGCCCGTACCCGCGCGGGGTGGGGCTGTTTTGTGCCATCGGTCCAACCCAACGCTTCCCCCACTGCACCCGCAGCGGGCGGTACGGGGCTCCATTGTTTGCGCGGCCTTGCTTCCCACGGAGACGCTGAATTGTTCGCGACTTTACTGACACGCCCACGCCTGCTGACGGTTGGTTTCGCGGTGACCTTCGCGGTTCTCGCGGGGCACCCGAAACTGGCGCGGTCCGTCGGGATGGACGTGTGGAACGTTCCCGAACTCAATCAGCAGCTCGATGCCGCCACCAACGAGAGCAACCGGCTGACCTGCGAGGGTGATGTGGTGCTGCGCCGGATCGCGGTGAAGGAGACCATCATCAAGGAGATGCTCGCAGGTCGCGCCAGTCTCGCCGACGCGACCGCACGGTTCGCCGAGATGAACGTCAACCGCCCACAGGCCCAAGAGGCCGTGCGCCACATGTACGCGGGGGCCACGGATCAGGAAAAAACCGCCCGCAACGTGATCGCCTTTGCCGCCGCCCGCGTCTCCGCTGCCGAGCGCGAGGCCCTCTCCCGGCGACTCGAAGCCGAACTTCAGCAGATGATTGCCGCCAGCAGCGCGCACTGATTCCCCCGCGGTCCTCGGGCCGCGCGCCCTCCTCTCCACCTCGACAACGGAGTTATTCCTGGCCCACGGGGCCGGCCGATCGTCGGCCGGGTGCCCGTGCCGCTCGCCCCGCGTTTCTCGACTGAGGTGCTGACCATGACGACGATCCGCCGCCCGGGAGCCGCTTCGGCCACTGTTCTGATCGGCCTCATCGCGTGCCTCATCGGCGCCAACCTGCTCGCCCCGGAATGGGCCCGGCGGACCGGTCTGGACGTGTGGAACTACGCGGCCCTGGACGCAGAGCGGCAAGCGGCCACCGAAACGCGCGCCGAGATGGATGCCAAGGCCGAGCGGAACTGCCGCCGCCGGGCGCGGGCCGACCAGCTCGCCATGCGGCTCGTCACCCGTGACACGACCCTCGAAGGGGCCTCCCTGGAGATCATGGAAATGTTCCGCGATGACCCCGGTTCGCGGTGCGCGCTCGAAGCGCACAACCCGGGTGTGCGGGACCTGCGGTTGCTCTTCGCGCGGCACACGATCCAGCGCGCCACCCGGTTGATTTCCCACGACCCGGGCCGCCAAAACGCGGTCCGCGAGCGCCTGGAAGCGGACTACCGGGTGCTGGAAACGACCTGGGGGCCTCAACCGGTGCAATGAGCGCCTGAGCGGGCGCGTGGCTCCCGAACCGGTGGGCGGCGAACGCCCGCTCTCTCGCGCTCGCCGGGACACCGACTGAACGGCTTTGCCCGGCTTGGACTTGCGGTACATTAATCAGCCGTTTCATTCTGCTTGCGCTTACAAAGCTGCTGCACCCGCAAACCGTGGCCGGGCCTCCGATGAAGTTTTTGTGCTACACCCCTTGAAGAAGGCGCCAAATTCTTCCAAAATAACCTTTGTAAAGCCCCTTTAGCTCAGTTGGTAGAGCAGCTGACTCTTAATCAGCGGGTCCTCGGTTCGAGCCCGAGAGGGGGCACTCAAGAATCCGCCGTAAGCCCTTGTGGTTACGGCGGATTCTTCGTTTTCTGGCAGGCCAAGCCGCACGAGATCAGGTGCGGTTGACGCGCCCGGCGAAATTCGGTCATGCTTCCCCGTGCCGTGAGTTGCCCGCGGCGCTTCAGAAGGGGGAGCCATGTCCGTACTGCTTTCGCTCGTACTCGGCGCCGCCGGCGGGCTCGATCTGCCGGCCCCCGCGCCGCCCAGGCCCGCGACCGGCGCGTTCGAGCCGTTCGATCTGACCTACCTGCCGCGCGCCACCAACTCGGTCCTGGCGGTGCGCCCGAACGAGCTGGTGAAGCACCTCGGGGGCCAAGAAAAGGCCACCACCGGCCTGCTCCGGCGCACCCTCGGGGCCGCGTTCGCGTTCATCGACGGCGACCTCAAGGCCGCTACCCCGCCGGCGCTTGCGGACATCGAGCAGATAATCGTCGTCGCACAACTGAAGCTCGACATCGAGACCGGAAAGGACGGCCGCGGGGCGCTGAGCGCGGGCGGCATCTCCTCCGGGCTGGTGCGCACCACCGCACCGTTCGACTGGGCCGGGTGCCTCAAGAAATGGTTCCCGAAGGCCGAGCGGGTCAAGCACGCGGGCCGCGAGTACGTGCGGGTGCCGTTCGACATCGGCAAGGACACTTCGTACCTGGGGCTGTTCGTGGCCGACGACCGCACCCTCGCGTTCGACTCGGACGAGGCCGAAATGAAGGGGCTGCTCGCCCGCCTCGACAAGAAAGGAAAGGCGCCCGAACCGACCGGGTGGGGCGAGGTCAGCCGCGACCTGGTCGCGCTCTGTCACGACACCACCGCCGAAGGGTGGCTGAACGCGCCCGCGAAGCCGAAGCGAGAAATCGACCGGTCGTTGGCGACCGTGGCGCGCAAGTCCACCGGCGTCGCCCTCGGGTTCTCCGCGGGCACCCGCACCGCTCTGCGGTTCGTAGCCACCGCGCGCGACGCCCAGGACGCCAAAGAGGTCCAGAAGGCGCTCAAGGCGGTCCTAGCGTATCTGGCGAACGACGAAGAGACCCAGCCGGCGCTCGCGAAGCTCCTGGCCCAGGCGACCGTGAGCCGCGGAAACGCGGTTGTGCGGTTGAGCGGATCGGCCCCGGGAGACCTGCTCCGGCGGTTACTGGACCCAGAGGCGGAGCAGTAATATACGACCCCCAGTAGTTTCAAGTGATCAGTGGTCAGTGGTCAGTGGTCAGCGGGAAGTGGAGCCCGTCCCGTGGGCCATTCAGGCCCCGGTGCGTTCTTCTCGTCTGTTCGGTTCACTGAACACTGGCCACTTAAAGCTACTGAACCCGGAAAGAGTGCCGCGTTGGTGACGAACCGCGACATTCTTTCCGGGTTCATGTTCCAGAGCCGACTTCGAGCCCGGCTTGCGCCCGGGGCCGGCGGCCCGGTCGATCACCAGTCATTCGGAAGCGGGGTGCCGTCGGCGGGGTCGATGACGAGCCCCCAGGTCGTCGCCGAAACGCCCGTGGACACCGTCCGCACGCTCCCGTCCAGCAGCCCGGTCACCATGCCGCCGGTGTGGGCGGTGCTCGGCCGGGAGTAGTCGACCATGTTCGGTTTGACGCCGATCTGCGGAACGCCGGTCGAGTACTTCCCGAACATCGGCGCGGACGTGTTCGGGCTCCCGTACTGGTGGGACGCCGGCCACCACCACAGGTTGCCGTAAGCGGCCCCGGCCCCGGCCCCGCCCTCGGAGATCCGCTCCGCCGACAGCACCACGTTCGAGGTGCCGTCGGGGACATTGCCGATGGTGTACTGCGCCTTCCAGGGGTACAGGGCGTTCGCGTTCCGGGACGGGTCGCCGCCGTTGACCGACCCGAGCAGCATGTAATTCAGGGCGTAGCTCCCGGAGGTGAACCCGGCGGCCGGGACGGCGGTGACCTTCCCGCCGTTGGTGGTCGAATCGGAGGGGCACAGGTACGCCGTCACGACGCCCTGGTTGTAGATGTACCCGCCGCTCATCACGCCCCACCAGGTGTCCGTCGGGTTCCCGGGATCGGGGTTCTGGCCCGCGCGGAACAGGGCGTCCTGTTCGAGGTAGGGCAAGAGCACGTAGAACGCCGACGCCCGGTTCCGCCCACTCACGTCCACGTCGTACAGGTTCGGCAGCCGGTCGTTGTTCGCGCCCGCGTAGTTGGCCACGGCCAAACCGAGCTGCTTGAGGTTGTTGGAGCACTTCATACGGGCGGCGGCCTCGCGCACCTTTTGGACCGCGGGCAGCAGCAAGCCGATGAGGATCGCAATAATCGCGATCACCACCAGCAACTCGATCAGCGTGAACCCGCGCCGGCTCGGGCGGGTCGGGGTCGGGGTCGTCATGCGGTCGTCTCCCAGATGGATGTCATTGCGGGTCAGTCCGAGCGGAGAATACGAGGGGTTCGTGAGTGTTCGGGCGCGGGCTACGGCGCGGCCAGCACGGGATCG
>DASWYH010001150.1:0-3650 GCA_036405095.1 Gemmata sp.
GCACCCGCGCAATTCCAAAACCCAAACGGCCTTGACTGGAGCATCCAGACAACAATCAACTGGGGCGACGGCACACTCACCTCCGAATATGATTCGTTCCCAAGCGACTGGAATTGGCTGTCCGACTACAATTATGACTACTACACATACAGCAATTTATACAATTATTATTATTTATACAACAATTACTACAGCGACTGGAGCTACAAGGTTCCAGTAGGAAACACGTATAGTTATAATATTTACAACGGAACCGTTCCGATTCCGATAATGCGATTAGCTGCCAAGACGGAAGGCGTCTTTGCCGTCAGCGGCTCGCACATATACGCGTCAGCCGGAACGAAGACGATCGAGACGACTGCCGTCGACAAGCCGACAAATGATTCAACAACGCAGAGCATCACTGTAACTATCGCCGATGCTCCGGCCCAAATATCGGCCCTGCTCCCGACCGTTCCGGCGGTCCAGGGGGTTGCCGTTACAACACCCTTGGCGCGCGTTTTCGACTACAACTTCTACGACGGCGGTGACGTCGGCCGTTACACGGCTCGTGTGGTCTGGGGTGACGGGTCCGCGGCGGAGACGGCGGAGCTAGTTTTGGGGAGCGATGGGGTTCTCACCGTGTGTGGCTCGCACCAATACGCGCGCGAAGGTCGCTACAACGCCACGGTATTCCTATTCCGAAGCGGCCAAAGCACGGACCTGCTGTCCGCGATCAGCGCGGCCGGGTTTGTTGTCGAAGTTACAGATCCGTCCTGGGAAGTGTCGGCACAAACGGTCGGAGCGATTCGTGGTCTCAACCCTGGCCCAATGGTCGTTGGTTACATCCGTGAAATAGACGCGCTGGGAATTGCCGCGGCTCGAGCTACCGATTACACCGCCACGATCTACTGGGGAGACGGCGGGGCGTCGTCTGGAACGGTCGTTGCAGACGGGGCAGGTCAATTCAAAATCATCATCGAAGGCACCTTCTTCACCTCCGGCCTGTTCGATTTCAAGATCACCGTCAGCGACAAGACGAGCACCCGCACCGCTCTTGGCACCGTGGCGGTCATTGCCGCTGCGCTCGATGGTGGGACCGTAACCGGTCAGGTGCGCGAGAACGACCCGGACCGCACCCTCTCGATCCCGCTCGGGACGGCCGCGATCACCCCGGGCACCGGGGGCCTTCAACTCGCCCACGGGCTCGACTTCGACCTCAGCCCCGGCGCCACCGTCGGCGGCTCGCCCGCGCTGGTGTACAACTCGGACACCGCCGCGGTTCGGCCGATCGTTGAGTTCACCCTCAACCTTCCCGAACAACCGTCTTGGGCCGGTGGGCCGGCGGTCGTGCGCCCGACCGGGATCGATATCAACCTCTACTGGGAAGGCGAGGACGGCGCGCTCGGCGCCCCGACGCCGTACCACTTCACCCCAACCGCAAACGACTCGCCCACCAGCTTCCTCCTCGCCGCAATGGCGGGCGCGCCGGTCACCCGCAGCGGGTTCTACTCCTGGCGCGCGGACGTCGTCATCTCGTACATGGAAGGCCCCGAGCCGTTCAGCATCCAGTTCCAGTCCAAGGGCGAAACGCCGGTCGTGGTCCGGTCGGCGGCGTCCGGAACCGTTGCTGTCGGTAACGGGTGGGGCATCGCGGGCGTCGACCAGCTCGTGATTGAAAGCGGCCCGACCCAATACGTCGACCGGTTCATCATGACGTATGGCACCGGTGACTACCGCGTGTTCACCGAAACCTTCGGCACCTCGAACACGTACACGAGCGCCGGCGACTTCGGCACCCTCACCTGGAACGCCTCCACCGGTGAGTACACGTACACCGCGCTCGACCAGACCCGCCGGGTGTTCGACGCGCAGGGCCGACTCACCGCCGTCATCGACCGGCACCAGAAGGCGCTGACCTACCAGTACGACGCGAATGGCCGGTTGCAAACCGTGGAAGCGCCCGACGGCGGCCACACGCAGTTCGCCTACACGGGCGGCACGGTCGTCATCAGCGAACCGGGGAACCGCACGGTCACCCTCACCCTGACGAACGGAGAGCTCCAAAAGATCACGGACCCGGCCGATCCCACGGGCGCGGCCCTCCCCGCCGGCGTGACCCTCGACCCGAACCCGAACCCGGCCGAGCGCAACTTCACGTACACGAATGGGAAGCTGACGCGGGACGCCTGGGCGCCGCGGGTGACGAACTTCGAGTACACGTTCGGGCGGATCAGCGGGGTCGAACTCGGGTCCGGGCTCGGGAGCAAAACGCTGTTCCGCCCGGCGGCCGTTCAGGGGCTGCCGGGCGCGATTCCCGGGCGCGGCGCCACCGCGGCCGATGCCGTCGCTGTCATCGACGGACCAGAAGAAGGCGGGTTCTTCACGCCCTCCCAGGAGCGGCTCGTCACCTACACCCTCGACCGACTCGGCCGCGCGCTCCGGTCGGACACTGTCTGGCGCGCGGTCACCCTTCAGCAGAACGTCGGATACCAGCTCGCGGACCAGGTCATCGTGACCGAGAAGTGGGACCGGAACGCGGTCGGGCAGGTCACCACGTATACGGACCGGCTCCGCCGCGCCACCCAGTACAAGTACGACCCCGTCAGCCTCGGCGGGGGGCTGCGACGGATCACCAACCCGGACGACACGTACCAGGAGTACGACTACCACCCGGTTTACCACTTCGTTACCCGGTTCCGGGACGAGGCCGGGAAAATCACCCTCACCACCTACACGGCCGAGGGCGACCTGGAAACGGTCGAGAACGCGCTGGGCGAGGAAACCACGTCAACCTGGACCGACGGGCTGCTGCGCACCGTGCAGGACGCGCTTGATCGGGTCACGACGTACCAGTACGACGCCCACCGCCGGCTCGAGGTGGTAATCGACGCGCTGGGCAACCGCACCACCTATGCATACGACGCGACCGGCAACGTCCGAACGGTCACCGACGCTCTCGGGAACGCGACCACCACCGTCTACGACGGACGGAATCAGCTTCGGATGGCGATCGACGCCGAGGGCGGGCGCGTCCGCTCCACGTACAACGCCGACGGCAGCGTCGCGTCGACGTTCGACGCGCGCGGCACCCAGACCGCGTACCAGTACGACGCCCGCGGCTGGACGCAGTCGGTGACTGAGGCCGTTGGCCAGCCCGAGGCCCGGCGGACGAACTGGGAGTACGACGCCGTTGGGAACGTGACGGCGGTGACCAGCGGCCAAAGCGCCGCGCCCGACACGGTCGGCGTCCAGCGCATCCCCCACTACGGCCAGTCCTCCGTCACCACCTACGCGTACGACTCGCTGGGGAACCGGATCGGCATGACCGAGGGCGCGGGGTGGTCGCCGATACCCGGCTCGCGGACCTCGACGTTCACTTACGACAAGGCCGGCCAGTTGCGGCGGTCGATCAACGCACTCGGGGTGGTCACCGCGTTCGATTACGACGTCCGCGGGCGGCAGACCGAGGTGTACGAAGGGTGGGAAGAGCCGAACCCGGGCTCGCAAAACGCGGTGCTCGCGTTCGCGCGGGCCACGAAATGGGAGTACGACGCGGTCGGGAACGTGGTCCGGATGTTCACCGGGATCAGCCGCCGCGACGCGCTCACGGGCGGTGCGACCATCACCCTGGCGGAGCAACTGGCCAAACCGCTGGCCGACCCGCAGGT
>DASWYH010001151.1:0-7436 GCA_036405095.1 Gemmata sp.
CACCGACCGCGAGTCGGACACTCTGACCGTGAGCGACGGGAGCGAGATCACGCTGATGCCGGCCCGGACGCTCACCCTGGAGTGCCCGCGCGGGGTCACCGGGAGCGAGACCATCGCCAGCGAGGGGCCGACCCGGTTGCCCGAGGCCCGGCGCGCAGTTCAGGCCGGGAAGTTGCCCCGAAAAATGGGGCTTACAATGGTGCGACACGCCCAGCAGTACGAACTGACGCTGCTCGCCGAGACCCTCGCCGTGGGTTCGTGCAAGATGCCGGACCTGCCCGAGGACGTGACCGCCGCACGCGCAAAGCTGGAAGAACGAGCAACGCAGGTGCGGGAGCTGGTGGAGACGCTGGACCTGTTGTACGCTCGGTTCCTGACCCTGCGGCTGTCGGCCGACTGGCCGGGCGAGTTGGACCGGGTCCGCCGGTGGCTCGCTCACACCGAAGCACGGGCCGCGTAACGGCTGGTCGGGGAGCACGCGCAGCAAACGAAACCAAACCGGTGTCCCCGCTGTGCCGTTCGCGACCTCCGTGCTCGGTGGTAACTTGTCCCGGTGTCCAGAACCCCGAGCGGGCACATGACCGAGGACAAATGGCGGGTCTGCTCAAACCCGCAAGAGATTTTGGATTACCACCGGGTGAAGAAAGACCCGCGGCGGCTCCGGCTGTTGGCCGTCGCGTGTGTCCGGTTCGCGCTCCCTGCCGACCCGTGGGCCGCGGGCATCATCGACGTGATCGAACGGTACGCCGACGGTGCGGCGAGTCGGGCCGAGTTCCTGACGGCTCGCAAAGAGGTCCGGCTGGCCGACCGAAAAGCCCACCGACACATCGGGCTGCTCGGCCGCTATCGGGGACTCACCGATGACGCGATGGAGGGGTTGACGGGTGCTATTGAAGACGCCCGTCGCGTCTCCAAAAAGGCAGGCAAACTGGCCGAGTGCGGGCTGGTCCGTTGTGTGTTCGGCAACCCGTTCCGCCCGGCCACATTCGACCCGGCTTGGCGCACACCAACCGCCGTTGCGCTGGCTCGCGGTATCTACGCGGATCGCGCGTTCGACCGAATGCCGATTCTGGCCGACGCTCTCATGGACGCGGGTTGCAACGATACCGAAATTCTCGGTCACTGCCGGACCGGAGAACCGCACGCCCGCGGGTGCTGGGTCATTGACGGGTTGCTGCCCCCGGAAGACATTGCGCACCTTCTGGCGACCGAGTGATCCCCGGGGGGTCGGCCCGCCGGGGCGCCACGCCTCTTCTTGTTGGTGCACCTCTTCGTTGTGCTGTGTGAGCCCGCCGACCCGATTCATCGGTTCACAAAAAACGAAATGTGTTGCCGCCCCGAACACGGCAAGGCAAACTGGACCGGACCCGCTCCCAACAGTTCCTACCTCCGGTGTGCGATGTCGCTGCTCTTCGCGCTTCTGGCGCTCTCCACAGGTTCCGAACTCCCCACCGCACCGCCCCCACGGCCCGCGCTCCCGCCCGGCATTGACCCGTCTCTGGCGGACTGGACGCCCCGGCCCGCAACAGGCAAAGCGGAGCCGTGGGAGAAAATGACCGACAAGGATTGGATCGACACCCGGTTCCGCGAAATGGACACCGGTCCCGCCCTCAACTGCACCATGCGCTACCCGCGCGGCAAGGGACAGGAAACCGTCTACAAGGCCACGGTGGTGAGGTTCGGTGAGAAGGGCGAAGCGGCGGTCGTCTTCGACCGCTCCACGATGAAGCTGAGTGCGGCGTGGACCGGCGGCTACTTGAACCACAGCGACCGCCGTTTCGGCTTGCTCAACACGCCCACTCCGAAAGGGGAGATGCTATTCGCGAGTGGCACGGGGCCGGGTTGGGCCGATCCACAGGGGAAATGGGACACCAAGAAGAGAGCTTTCACCGCACCGCTACCGAAAGAGTGGGTGAAGTACCGCGGGCACTTCGTTCACGGCAACCGCGTCGTATTTCATTACACCGTCGGCGAGCGAGCGGTGCAAGAAACGGTGAAGCTGACCACCTCCGCGAAGGGCACACCGGCACTCGTGCGGACGGTGGTTGTCGGCCCCGGGAAAGCGACCGTCGCATGGGCCAGCGACACGCAAGGCGAGGCCCCGACCGTCTTCGAGCCGAAAGACGCGCCGCTCACCAGCGTGCGCAATTACGGCGCCGCAACGAACCTCGCCGATTCGCTCGCCACACTCGGCGAACCCGGGCCGAAGCGATGGGGGGCGCCCATCGTTACGGAACTGGTGCGCGGAAAGCCGAACGGCGCGTTCGCCGTGGACACGCTCACCATCCCGTACAAGAACCGGTTCGGAGCGCTGTTATTCTGCACCGGGCTCGACTTCCTGCCGGACGGGCGCGTTGCCGTCTCCACCTGCCACGGCGACGTGTGGCTCGTGACCGTCGATGAGAAAGCGGCCACGTGCTCCTGGCAGCGGCACGCGACCGGCCTCTACCACCCCCTCGGGCTGAAGGTCGTTGACGGGAAGGTCGTGGTGCTCGAACGCGGGCAGCTCACCAAACTCCACGACCTCAACAACGACGGCGAAGCCGACTTCTATGAGTGCGTCAACAACGACTGGCACACGGGCTCCGGCGAACACTCTTACGACACCTGTTTGGAAACCGATCCCGAGGGCAACTTCTACTTCTTCAAGACCGGTGACACGAACCTGCCCTCGGGCGGAACGCTGATCCGCGTCACAAAGGACGGCTCCAAGGCCGAAGTGTTCTGCACCGGGTTCCGGCACCCGATCGGAATGGGCATGTCACCGACCGGAATTTTGACCGGGGCCGACCAGGAAGGGAACTGGATGCCCGCAACCCGCATCGACGAGTACAAGAAGGGCGGGTTCTACGGCGACCTGCGCGGGCACCACCGCGCCACGCCACCCACAACTTACGACAACCCGTTGTGCTGGCTGCCGCGCGAGGTGGACAACTCCGCCGGCGGGCAGGTGTGGGTTCCGAAGGACAAGTTCGGCCCGCTCGGAGGGCTCCCGCTCCACCTCTCCTATGGCCGGTGCCGGCCGTTCGTGCTGCTGCGCCAGGAGTTCGCCGGCGGGGTTCAGGGCGGGGCCGCGGCGCTGGGCATTCAGTTCCTTTCGGGCGTGTGTCGCGGGCGGTTTGGCGCGGACGGCAACCTCTACGTTTGCGGGCTCAACGGCTGGCAGACCGCGGCCCAGGCCGACGGTTGCCTCCAGCGCGTGCGGTACACCGGGGAACCGCTCGACGTACCAACCGCGCTGGAGGTGAAAGGCAACACCATCCGCCTCACGTTCTCGCGGCCGCTCGACCCGAAGGCCGTTGCGCCGGCGGACCACTACCGCTGCGCGTGGTGGAACTACCGGTGGAGCGACGACTACGGCTCCAAGCGCTGGAAGGTGTCCGACCCGAGCGCCGAAGGCCAGGACGAGGTTCCGGTCACGAGCGCGAAGCTCGCGGCCGACGGGCGCACCCTGGAACTCACCTTCGCCGCGCTGAAACCGGTGATGCAGATGCAAGTGGGCTACAACGTGAAGGGCACCGATGGACCACCGGTCGTCGGGTCGGTGTACCTCACGATCAACAGCACCAGGTAGCGTGCCTACAATGACCCCATGCCAGTTTCACCAGATGTCGCAGTAATCGGCGGCGGGATCATCGGGTTAACCTCCGCCTACTCCCTCGCGCGAGCGGGACTGTCGGTGAGCGTATACGATCGCGGCGACCTCGGCACGGAAGCGTCTTGGGCCGGGGCCGGGATCGTCCCCCCGGGCAACCCGGCCCGCGCCGCGACACCCGCCGACATGCTCCGCGGGATCGGTTCCGTGCGGTTCCCGCACTTCTCGGCCGAACTGCGCGAACTCACGGGGATCGACAACGGCTACCGCCGGTGCGGCGGGATCGAGTTCCTGACCGCCGAAGACGCCGACATTCCCGAAGTGTGGGCCGCCGAAGGCATCCCCTTCGAGCGGCTCACGCCTGCGGCGGCGGAGCAACTCGAACCGCTCGGCACGGTCGAAGGCGACCCGTACCTGCTACCCTCGTGCGCGCAAGTGCGGAACCCGCGACACCTCCGCGCACTGGTCTCCGCGTGTTCCAAAGTGGGAGTACAGCTCCACACCCACAATGGCGCCGAAGCCTGGGAGTTCGACGGGGCGCGCGTTGCCGCCGTGCGGCTCGCAAACGGCGAGCGCCAGCGCGCGGGCCGGTTCCTCCTGGCCGCCGGCGCGTGGTCGGAGCAGCTCTTGCGTCCCCTGGGGCACACCCCACACGTGTACCCCGTCCGCGGACAGATCGCCCTGCTGCGCGGGGAAAGTTGCGCGCGCGTCCTGATGATCGGCAAACGCTACATTGTTCCGCGCGGTGACGGGCTCACGCTGGTCGGCTCGACGGAAGAGCCGGAAGCCGGGTTCGTAAAGCAAAATACACCCGAGGGTGTCGCAGGGCTGCTCGCGTTCGCCCAGAACGCGCTCCCCGTTCTCGGGCACGCGAAGCTCGAAACCGCCTGGTCCGGGTTGCGCCCCGGATCGCCGGACGGGCTCCCATTCTTGGGCGCCGTACCCGGCTGGGAAAACGTGTTTGTCGCCACGGGCCACTTCCGCGCCGGGGTGCAGCTCTCCATCGGCACCGCGCAAGCGATTACGGAATTGCTCACGGGCCAGCCAACGTGCGTTGACCTGAAAGCGTTCGCACTGGATCGTGTGCCGCACGCAAACGCCAAGAGCGCGTTCCGGAGCTAAAACCGGTCCGCCGGGTGCCACCGAGGTGCCGAGATGAGCGACGAGGAGCGCGCGCTGGTGACGGCGATCCAGGCCGCGCCGGACGAGAACACGGCCCGCCTCGCCTACGCCGACTGGCTGGACGAGAACGGCACCACCGACCAGCAGCGGGCACGGTCCGAGTGGATACGGCTGACCTGTAACGACCGGAGCAAACGGACACAGATGCCAACAGGCCGACAGGTCCGCAAAGCCGGCGAGCCCGCGTGGCTGCGGGCCAACGCGAACCGTCTGTGGCCGAACCTCATGCGGTTCGAGTCGGCGCGGGGGCTGTACAAAACGGTGCCCATCCTCTCGATGGGCCGAATCACGTTCATGGTTCCGCTCGAAGTCCCCCGGCAGCGCGGGGGCAGCAGCCTGGAACAGAGCAGTGTCGTCCTCACCGCCGAGCGCGGGGTGGCCACGGTCGCCGAGGTGGGCTTCTTACGGGCGGCCCTCGTGGCCCCGGCGGTCGCCCGGGACGAGCCCGCCGCCCCGATCCGCTTCGCGGGTGTGCCGGTGCGGTGCTACGAGCGCGGCCCCCGGCGGGTCACCATCCCCCGCCGACCGTTCGCGATTCGCGGCCTCGTCGGGGTGTGGGAGGCGATCGAGTTGGAGCCTTCCGGCAGCACCGCTGCCCCGATCAAGGTGCTAACGGTTGATGGCAAACGCACGCAGCCCGTGCGGGAGTTTGAATTGCGACTTTATGCCGCACTCACAAAATGGGCGCGGGAGCAGGCCGCGCTCGCCCCGGCGCCCGACGCACAACCGCCGAAATCGTAACCGGGCGCGTGCGCCCGCTGCGATTTCGTGCGGCAACGGGTCTTCTCGGGCGCACCGTCCGGCCGTTCGCCGCGGCGTCTGCAATAATACCCCCATGCAACCGACCGAACACCGCTCGGCCGTGGGCCAGTTGGCCGACGACCTCCGCTGGCTCGAAGACCACTGCCGCCGGCAGCCGGAGCTGTCCGCACACGCGGGCACCCTCCGGCTCGCCTCCGCGCTCACGCGCAACGTGATCGGGCCGTTCCTCGAAGGGCAGCCCCCGCGCCCGCTGCACATTTCCGTGGTCGGCGGGGCCGGCGCGGGGAAAAGCACCGTGGTCAACTTCCTCGCCGGGGCCAAGGTGGCCGAAGCGAACCCGCAGGCCGGGTTCACCCGGCACCCGACCGCGTTCCTTCCCCCCGGGCCGGCGTTCCAGTGGCCGAGCTACATCGGGTTCCTGGGCCAGATGCACAAGCTCAGCGAGGACAAGCCCGCCAGCACCGACGAGGACGTGTACCAGGTGAAGCGCATTCCGCTTCCCGCGAACGCGAAAGAGGGCTACGTTCACCCGCTCGGCGAGTTCGTCATCTGGGACTGCCCCGACATGACGACGTGGGCCGCCGAGAACTACGTCGGGCGGTTGCTGGAGATCGCGGCCCTTTCGGATGTCATCGTCTACGTCGCCTCGGACGAGCGCTACAACGACGTGGTCCCGACCGAGTTCCTGCACCTGCTGGTGAAAGCGGGCAAAGCGGTCGTGGTCGCGCTCACGAAGATGCGCGCCCAGGACGCGGACGCCTTCATCGAGCACTTCAAGCAAGAGATCCTCGGCCGGTTGCCCAAGCTGCCCACCGGCGAGACGCCCGCGGTGCCCGTGGTCGCGATCCCGCACATGAGCATTGCGGACCGGACCGACCCGACCGGGGCCGGCGCCAAGTACCGCGTCCAGCTGCTGAACCAGGTGCTCGTGCAGTGCGAGAGCGACGCCCGCACCCGCGCCCGCACCGTCACGAACGCCGCGAAGTACTTGTCCACTGCGGGCGACGGGTTGCTGGAGGTCGCCAAGCGCGACTTCACCGAGCTTGAAGCCTGGAAGTCGGCGGTGCTCGCCGGGAAGCTCGCGTTCGAGGAGCGGTACCGGCGCGAGTTCCTCTCGGGCGAGCAGTTCCGGCGGTTCGACCGGTTCCGGGAGCGGCTCATCGACCTGCTCGAGCTGCCCGGCGCCGGGCGCGTCGTGGGCGGCATCTTCTGGGCACTCCGCTCGCCGTACCGGTGGACACGGGACTACGTTTACAGCCTCGTGGTGCGGCCCGACGTGCTGAACCTCTCCGAGCAGTCGGTGCTCTCCGGCGCGCTCTCCGGCTGGCTGGACACGCTCCAGGCCGAGGCCCTGCGGAAGTCCGGCGGGCACTCGCTCTGGAAGCAGCTCGCGATCCGGTTCGAGTCCGAACTGGCGCCGCAGGCGCGCGACCGGTTCGCGACTGACGCCCGCGCGTTCGAGCTGAAAGAGTCCGAAGACCTGGAGCACGTTGGGCAAGCCCTCGTCGCCGGTCTGGAGAAGAACCCCGCCCTGCTCTACACGCTCCGCGGGGGCAAACTCGCTCTCGATGTGGTCATCATCGGGAGCGTGGTGTACTTCACCTGGCCCCCGGGCTGGCTCCTGTTGCTGATCCCCGTGGGCGTCTCGGTCTCGCACCAGTTCACGGAACTGGCGATGCGGGCCGTGGCCGAGGGCGCGCGGCACCGGGTCCGGTCCCACCGCGAAGCGCTCGTCACCTCGTCGCTCAGCGCCCCGCTCGCGCAGTGGCTGACCGAGTGGCCGACGACCGGCGGCACCTCGTTCGAGAAGCTCCAACAGGTGCTCCGACGGGTGCCCGAGGCGATCCGGGCAATGGAAGAGCGGGTCAGCACAAAAGTGGCCGCGCTCGTGGCACCC
>DASWYH010001152.1:0-4778 GCA_036405095.1 Gemmata sp.
CAGGCCCGTCAGCACGAAGTAGAACACCATGAACAGCGCCAGCCGCGCCCCGTTCATATCCCCGGGTTCGAACCGCGCGGTGTGCGGGACGAGCCCGTCGCGCCAGTCGGCGAAGTACTCGTACCCCTTCAGCCCCAGGAACGCGGCCCCGAGGCCCGCCGTGACGAGCAGGCACACGAGCACCGGCCCGCGGCGGTGCCCCTTCTGGGCGCCGTGAACGGCCAGCGCCATCGCGAGGCTGCTCCCGAGCAGTACGACCGTGTTCACGGCCCCGATGAGCAGGTTCAGCCGGCCCGCGGCCCGCTCGAAGTCGTGCGGGTACAGTACCCGCGTGAGCAGTAGCGCGGTGACGGTGCCGCCGAACAGGAGCGCCTCCGTTGCGAGGAACACCCACATCCCCAGCACGGAGGAGGCGCGCTGCTGCTCGGGGGTGGAGAACTGCGGTTCCAGGAGCGGCGCGTCAGCGGGCATGGCCGGCGCCCTCCGGTTCCGCTCCCTCGGTCGCGTATTCGTAGGGGCCGCGCGTCACTGTCGGCGTTTCTTCGAAGTTGTGGGGCGGCGGCGGGCTCGCCGTCTGCCACTCGAGCCCGGTCGCGTTCCACGGGTTCGGACCCGCCGGTTCGCCCCAGCGCAGCGAGTAGAAGAGATAACCGAACGGCAGCATGTAGCCGAGCGCCAGAATACCGGCCCCGGCGCTCGACAGCACGTTCAGCACCTGGAACTCGGGGGGGTAGTGGTGGTACCGCCGCGGCATGCCCAGGTAACCCAGTACAAACTGCGGCAGGAAGGTCAGGAAGAAGCCCGCGAAGATCAGCAGCGCGGCGAGCCGGCTCGCCGCGCGCGGGTACAGCCTCCCGGTCATTTTGGGCCACCAGTAGTGCAGCCCCGCGAAGTACGCGGACACCATCCCGCCCACCATGATGAAGTGGAAGTGCGCGATGATAAAGTAGGTGTCGTGAACGTGCTGATCGACCGCCAGTGCCGCCAGAAACAGCCCCGACATCCCGCCCACGGTGAACAGGAAAATGAACCCCAGCGCGTACAGCATCGGCGCCTCGAACGCGATCGACCCGCGGTACATGGTCGCGGTCCAGTTGAACACCTTCACCGCGCTCGGCACCGCAACGATGTAGCTGAGGGCCGAGAACACGAGCGACGCGTACAGGCTCTGCCCGGCCACGAACATGTGGTGCCCCCACACGAGGAACCCGAACACCGCGATCGCCATGCTCGACGCGGCCACGAACGTGTACCCGAACACGTTCTTCCGCGAGAAGCAGGTGACCACCTCGCTGATGACGCCCATGCCGGGCAGGATCATGATGTACACGGCCGGGTGCGAGTAGAACCAGAACAGGTGCTGGAACAGCACCGGGTCGCCGCCCAGCGCGGGGTCGAACACCCCGACCCGCGCGACGCGCTCCACCGTGATGAGGATGAGTACCGCGGCCAGTACCGGCGTCGCGAGCAGCATGATGAGGCTGGTCGCGTAGGTGCTCCACACGAACAGCGGCAGCCGCCCCCACGTCATGCCCGGGGCGCGGAGCTGGTGGATCGTGACGACGAAGTTCAGCCCGGTCATGATGGTCGCGAACCCGCTCACGATGATCCCGACCGCGGCCGGGACCACGTAGGTGTACGACGACCGCGTGCTGAACGGCGGGTAGAACGTCCACCCGGTGTCGACCCCGCCCACGAGTACCGCGGTGAGCGTGACCAGCGCGCCGGCCGTGAAGACGTACCAGCTCAACAGGTTCAGCTTCGGAAACGCGAGATCCTTCGCGCCGATCATCAGCGGCAGCGCGAAATTGCCGAGCACGGTCGGGATCACCGGGATGAGGAAGAACCACACCATCACGATGCCGTGCGCGGTGAACAGCTTGTTGTAAAGTTCGGCGTTGACCAGCGCGCCTTCGGGGGCGATCAGGTTCAAGCGGATCACGGTCGCCGCGGCGCCGCCGACGAAGAAGAACAGCGTGACCGTCACCACGTACAGGATCGCGATGCGCTTGTGGTCGGTGGTGAACAGCCACGCCGCCCACCCGCGCGGCTCGGTGAGGTAGCTGGGCCGGTCCCCGGCCGACGGCGGCTGCGGGGCGGCCTGCGGCGCGGCGCGCGGTTCGAGGGTCGCACTCATTTCTTCGGTCCCTCCGCCTCGGGGGGAGCGGTCGGGGCGCCGACCGGCGGGGGCGACGCGTTGTTCGGCAGCGGCTGATCGCCGCGCCCCAGCGAGCGGATGTACGCGATCAGTTCGAGCACCTCCTCCTCGGTCACCTGCCCCTGGAACGTCGGCATGATCGGCTCCCACCCCTCGACCACCTGTTTGGCGGGCAGCAGGATCGACGCGCGGATGTACGCGTGGTCCGCGACGACCGTTCCGCCGTCCCGGAGTGCGACGCGGCGCCCGTACAGTCCTTCGAGCAGCGGCGCTCGGGCCTCCGCGTCGGGGCGGTGGCAGCTGGCGCACTGGAGCTTGAGGAACAGCTTGCGCCCTTCGAGTGCCGCCGACCCGTCGGCCCCTTCGCGGAGCCACCGCGCGTGCTCCTCGGGCGGCTGTACGACCACCGCGCCCACCATGTCGGCGTGAGCCGTGCCGCAGTACTGATCGCAGAACAGGTGGTACGTGCCCGGCCGCGTCGGCCGGTACCAGGTGCTCACGTACCGCCCCGGGAGCACGTCGATTTTCGAGCGGAACGCCGGCACCCCGAAGTCGTGAATCACGTCCTCCGAAATGAGCGTCACCTTCACCGGCCGGCCGGCCGGGAGGTGCAGTTCGTTGATCTCGCGCTGCCCGCCGGGGTGCCGCACCTTCCACATCCACTGTTTGCCGACGACGAACACCTCGTAAGAGTCCGCGGGCGGCCGGTAGTTGTCGGTGTAAGTGCTCACCCCCCAGCCGAACATCACCGCGAACGGCACCAGCGGAACCAGCGTCCATGTCCACTCAAGACGCGGGAACCCGGTGATGCGCGGCGTTCGGTCGGCGGTCGTGCGGCGCCGGTACCGGGCGACGAACGTGACCATGAGACACGTCACGAGCAGCCCCACCGCGCCGGTGACCGCGAGGATGAAGAAGAACAGCGTGTCCACCTTCCCGGCGTGCTCGGACGCCTGTTCCGGGAACAGCGGCAGCCCGGGCGCGCCGTAATCGGCGAGGAGCGTCACGTGTGGCCCTCCGGTGCCGGCCGCGGGCCGCGCCCCCGCCCGCGCCACGCGAGCGTACCCACCAGCCCCACGATGCCGACGAGTGCCGCGGCGCTGAACCACTTCACGAACCGCAGCACGGCGAACGTGTAGGTGCCGGTCGCGGGGTCGTAGCGGTAGCACAGCAGCAGCGCCTGATCGGCCGGCGACCCGACCTTCCCCGCCGACGCCTCGGCGAGCGCGAGGCGCAGGTCGCGCGGCTCGAACCGCACGCCGAACAGGTACCGCGAGATCGTCCCGTCCGGCCCGAGGACGACCAGCCCGCTCCCGTGCGCGTACTGCTCGGTGCCGGCGTCGTACTCGTACCGGAACCCGACCGCGTCCGCGAGGGCCGCGATCGCGAGCGGGTCGCCGGTGAGGAAGTGCCAGCCTCGTTCGGCGCCCGGGCGCCCGTACTCGCCCACGTAGGCCGCCTTCTTGAGCGCGGCCAGCGGCGGCTTCTCGCGCGGGTCGAAGCTGACCACTACCACGTTGAACGTGTCGCCCACGGAGTCCGGGAGCGCGCGCAGGGCGGCGAGCAGCCCGTTCAGCACCTGCGTGCAGAGCATCGGGCACCGGTAGTACGCGAGCACGAGCACGGTCGGCCGGCCCGCCACGCACGCCCCCAGCGTGACCCGGCCCCCGTGCGCGTCCTTGAACGGCAGGTGGAGGGGCACCGCCCCCCCGAGCCGCTGGTCGGTTCCCACCCGGGGCGGCGGGGGGGGCGAGCCGGTGTGCGGCTGCGGGGGGCTGCTGTACCCGCCGCCGAGGGCGGCCAGGGCGAGCCCGAACAGGAGTAGCCGGGCCTTCATTTCGTGCCCCCTTTGTTCGCGCCCGGTGTGCGCTGGCGCTCGACCACCGCGTCCATCGCCGCACCAATCGGGATGCGGGCGACCTTTCCCGGCTCCTCCCACTCGTACCTGTTGAGGGCCGGCTGGCGGTCGGCCCGGAGGTCTTCGGGGCGCTGGGGGGGTGAGAGGTGTTCGAGCCGCGGCGCGACGGCCCCCGCACGGTCGTGTACCGGAACCTCGCCCGGCATCGTGGCGGGGGGCGCGGCCCCCGGCGCGTCCTGCTCGGGTACGGTGAGGGCCGACACCTGCCCGAGCGCGATCAACAGGCCCGCTACCAGGAGCACGATCAGGCCCAGTGCCGTGACCACGAGGGAGCCCCACACGTCACGGGTTTCATAACCCGCGCGGACGATCTCTGGCAGCGGCGGTTGTTCATGCATGCGCGCTCTCCGGTTCGCACTGGTTCGGCCCGTGGACCGGTTCGAGCGAGGCGCCCCGCATCAACCCGGCGAACCGCCACCCCCACACGCCGCCGACGCCGATAAGTGCGGCCACATCGAGCAGCCAGTACAGCCCCGGCCCCTCGTGCGGGAACGCGGCCTCGACCCACCACACGATGTCCACGAAGCGCATCATCAGCACCAACAGCGCCACGCCGAGCAGAAACCGCCCGTTGTCCTTCACGTCGCGGAACAGGAGCAGCAAGAACGGGACCGCGAAGTGGAGTGCGATCAGCGCGATACCGACCCACTGCCACCCGCCGCGCATGCGCTTCAGGTAGTACGGCGCCTCCGCCGGGAGGTT
>DASWYH010001153.1:0-5281 GCA_036405095.1 Gemmata sp.
GGAGGACCGCACCGTGAACCACCTGCGCCAGAAGTTCGGCACCGCGCACCGGCGCCCCTATACCCAGCGCCAAACCAACACCTCGCGGCCCCTTG
Source organism: Gemmata sp. (assembly GCA_036405095.1). Classification (GTDB taxonomy): domain Bacteria; phylum Planctomycetota; class Planctomycetia; order Gemmatales; family Gemmataceae; genus Gemmata. The sequence continues at coordinate 96 of DASWYH010001153.1, forward strand.
CGCTCCGCGCGTACGGGGACCACACCGAACCGACCGCACTCGGCCCTCACGTCCGGGGCGGCGCGCTCGCGCGGCTCGAAGCGGCCCTGTTTCTGGCCGACGAACCGCTCACCGCCCGCAAACTCGCCGACGTGGTCGGGCTCGAAGACGCGGCGGCGGCGCGCGAACTCGTCGCCCGCCTTCAACAGTTCTACGATGCCGATGGCACTGCGTTTCAGGTTGAAGAAATCGCCGGCGGTTATCAACTGTTGACCCGCACCCAATATCACCCCTGGCTCGCCCGGTTGAAGCGCACCGGGCACGAGTTGCGGCTCACTCCGGCGGCCCTCGAAACGCTGGCCGTGGTCGCCTACAAGCAGCCCATCATGCGAGCGGAGGTGGAGAAGATCCGCGGGGTGACATGCAGCGATGTGGTCCGGCAACTGATGGAAAAGGGGCTCGTCCGCGTCGCCGGGCGGCACGACTCGCTGGGCCGCCCGCAGGTGTACGGCACCACCAAGAAGTTCCTCCAGGCGTTCGGGCTCAACACGCTCGGCGACTTGCCGGAAGTGGACGCGCTGCGCCCGCCAGGTTAGGTTTTCGTATCTTGAACTCCGGATGCCGACTTTTGTACTCCGCTTTGTGAACTATGAACCGCCGCACGTTCCTCGCCGGGTCCGCGGTCGCCGGGCTCTCGGTGCTCGGGGGCTGCTCCGGCCCGGCCTACGACGTCGAGTTGCTCAACGTCTCGTATGACCCGACCCGCGAACTCTACCGGCGGATGAACCGGTTGTTTGCGGACCACTACTTCGCGCAAACCGGCAAGCGCGTACGGGTGCGCCAGTCGCACGGCGGGTCCGGCAGCCAGGCGCGGGCCGTCACCGACGGCATCCCGGCGGACGTGGTCACGCTCGCGATGTGGGCCGACATCGACAACATCCGCTCCAAGAAGTTGATCGCCCCCGGTTGGGAGGCGCGGTTGCCCGATCGCTCGCTGCCGTACCACTCCACGATCGTGTTCGTGGTCCGGGCGGGCAACCCGTTCGGCATCAGAGAGTGGGCCGATCTGCTCAAGCCGGGGGTGAAGATCGTCACCGCGAACCCGAAGACCGGTGGCGGGGCGAAGCTCGCACTTCTGGGGGCCTGGCTCGCGGTCCTGGACGCCGGCGGCACGCCGGAACAGGCGCGCGAGTTCATCACAGAAATGTACCGGCGGGTTCCGGTGCTCGACACGGGCGCGCGCGGCGCCACGGTCACGTTCGCTCGCAAAAACATCGGCGACGTTCACCTCACCTGGGAAAACGAAGCCTGGTTGGAACAGCGCGAGTTAAAAGGTGCGGTCGAAATCGTGTACCCGAGTGTGAGCGTCCGGGCCGAGCCGCACGTCGCGCTCGTCGACGCCAACGTGGACCGCAAGGGCACGCGCGGCGCGGCCGAGGAGTACCTCAAGTTCCTGTACACGCCCGGCGCGCAGGAACTGATCGCAGAAACGTTCTTCCGGCCCGGAAACGCGGGAGCCGCCGAGAGGCACGCGAGCCGGTTCCCGCCGCTCAAGTTGCTCCGCGCGACGGACCCATCAATGGGATTGGGCGATTGGAACCGTATCCAAACAGATTTTTTCTCTGAAGGGGGCGTGTTCGATCGGATCTACACATCCGGCCGGTGATAGGTGATACACGTTCGTTGACGTATCGACGTTCTGACGGGCCGCAACAGTGGTTTCGAGCCGGGCGCAGGGTGACGGAGGGCGGGTTCATCGGGCTCTTCCGCCGCTCCCCTCCGAGTTCCTTGGGGAGGGAGAACACGCAAGCTTTCGGAGCCGAATTTGAAACGACAGCGCCCGGTATGGTTTCTGTTCGTGAGGCTCGCGCCTTCATGTTTTATGTAAAAAATACATTGTCTCCTTCACCGCGCGGCTATTTGATGCTACATCAAAATCGTTGAGAGGTTCACATCTCACATCCCAACCCTACGAGCGGGAGTATCAAGCCGTGGCCAATCGCAAGCGCACAGATAAAGTGTCGCAGAAACAAATGGTCCGTGAGGCGATCGGCACAAACGGCTGGACAGCTTCGCCGCTCGAACTGAAAGAGGCCATCCAGACCAAGCACGGGGTGGAACTCCCGAACAACGTGATCTCGAACTACAAGTCGGTTATCAAGAAAGAGAGCGGCATGAGCGGCGCGGTGCCGACCGCGGGCGCGGGCCTGAACCTCGGCGACCTCGAAGCGATGCGGAACCTGGTGAAGCGGCTGGGAGCGGAACAGGTCAAGAAGTTGGCCGAGATGTTCGAGTGACGCCCGCCTTGCCAACTCCGCCCCGAGTTGCCATCATGCAAAGAATCGGGTGAGTGGTGGAATGGCAGACACAGCGGACTTAAAATCCGCCGCTACCGCAAGGGGCTTGCGGGTTCGAGTCCCGCCTCACCCACAGCCCCACCAAACGCACAGGCTCGGCGCACTCTTGTGCGCCGGGCTTGTAAACGTTCGCCACCACAACGTCATTTCTTGAACATGCCGCTGGTGCGGTCCCCGCGCGACAGGATATAGGCCATCAGGTCGAGCACCTCATCTTCCTTGAACGTGTCAACGAGCCCCGCCGGCATCATCGACACCTTCGACGGCTTCATGCTCTCGATCAGGTTACGGTTCACGCTGGTGGTCGCGCCCGGCTCCAACATGTTGGTGTTCACCATCACGTTATCGTTGTTCAAGTTCACGATGCGCCCGGTGATGACGCGCTCGTCCGTGGTGCGGATCTCCACCGCGGCGTACTGGTCACTAATTTCTTTGCTCGGGTCGAGGATCGATTCCAACAGGTCGCGCGGGCTGAACCGCCCGGCGACGCCGGTGAGGTCCGGGGCGTTGCTCCCGCCCTCGTTGTCGAACCGGTGGCACCCGAAGCACTTCCCGACCGCGAACAGCTTGCGCCCGCGGTCGTAGTCGCGCCCGGACTTGAGCCCCGTATCGAGGGCGCCGGTGAGGTCCGCGACCTTGTACGCTTTCACCAAGGGCCGGGCCGGTTCGGGGGGCAGTTTCACCACCGCCGGGTCGGCCGTGAGCAGCGCGCCGAGCGCGGTCCTCTCCGCGGGCGTGAGGGTGCGAATCGCGTCGTCGCGGATCAACTTGAGGAACTTGCTGAAGCTGTTCCCGCCCTTGTACCCGGCGGCCTTGATGAACCACTTGAAGTAGTCATCGCGGAGTTCCGGCGTCCACCCGGCTTTCAGCATCCGCAGGCTGCGCGCGTACTCGATCTGTTCCTCCTGTGTGGGCGCGGCCTTGAGCGCCTTGATCGCTTTCGGCGCCACGGTGTCGTCCTGGAGGAACACGAGGATCTCAAGCACCATCCCGTTGAGGACGCGGTTCCCCGACGGGAACGCCGGCGCCAGCTTCGCCAGGACCGCCTTGCGCTCCTCGGCCGTGGGCGGCCCGAACCGGTTGAACAGCACCTGGTAGACCCGGGCCAGATCGATTTTCTGCTGGTCCTCCAGCTTCGCGAAATCGAACCGCCCGAGCGCGGCGAGCACCTTCGCGCGCAGGGCCGGGTCGCCCTTGGCCTTCTTATCGGGCGTGTGTTCGGGGCACGGGGCGGACACGCGCACCAGGGCGAGCAGCGCCGGCGCTGCCACGTTCGGCGCGGTGGCCTCCAGCGCGAGGTCGCGCCACTTCTCGACCGGGTGGCTCTCCAGCACCCGGCGCGCGGCGGCCTGCACGAACCGGTCGCGGAACGCGCCCCCGGTGTTCATTACGCCCTGGAACGATTGGACCGCCGGCCCGGCGCCCTTGACCAGTTCCTGGAACACCTTCCGGACGGTCTGATCGTCGGCTCCCGGCGGAGCCGGTTCGCCTGCCGGCTTGGTGTCCTCGGCGCCGGTGTAGGTCACGCGGTACAGCCCGCTCTTGGTCTTGCGCCCGCCGATGGTGAAGTACATCGCACCGTCCACGGGGTTGATAACCACATCGGTCAGCGGGAGCGGGGTGCCGGTCACGAACTCTTCGAGTTCGCCCGTGTAACCGGCGCCCTTCGGCTTCAGGTGAGTGGCGTACAGCTTGCCGTAGCTCCAGTCGCAGATGAAGAAGGCGTTCTGGTACTTCGCCGGGAACTTGGCGCCGTAGCCGAACGTGACGCCGGTCGGCGACCCCGGCCCGACATCGACGGCCGGCGGGAGCGTGTCGGGGTACTGCACCGGGTACTTACCGGCCCCGTTGCGCCAACCGAACTCGCTGCCCGGCGGCACGAAGCACACCCGCGTCGGGCGATACCAGGGGGTGTTGAAGTCCCATTCCATGTCGGCGTCGTAGGTGAACAGGTCGCCGGCGCGGTTGTACGCCGCGTCGTACTCGTTGCGGAACCCGACGCTGAACAGCTCCCACTTCTTCCCGTCCGGGGTAACGTTGTAGATCGCCCCGCCCGGCCCCATCACGCCCTTCATGAAGCCGTTGCCGTCGGGCAGCCGGGGGAGCAGGTGGTCCTCGCCCCAAACGGGCGGAACCTGGGTCGAATCGTACTTGACGAGCTTGGTCTGGTTGCCGCACACGACCGTGAGGCGCTTGCCGTCCGGGTGCAGCAGCACCGCGTGCGGGCCGTGCTCGCCGCCGCCCCCCTCGAACGCGCGCAGCAGTTCCACCTGGTCGAGAGTGTCGTTCTTCTTCGACGAGGTGACGCGGTACAGCCCGCTCTTGGCGGGCGCGTTCACCACCACGTAGAGCGCGTCGAAGGCCCACAGCAGCCCCTGCGCGGACCCGATCGCGGCGGGGACCTTTTCGATCGCCAGTTCGCCCTTCGCGCCGGGCGCGGGCACCGACACGCGGTAGAGCGCGCCGTATTGGTCCGACACGATGAGCCGGCCCCGCGGGTCAACGCACATGCTGACCCATGAGCCCATCGTGTCTTTGGGTACGCTGAAGAGCAGTTCGACCTTGAACCCTTTGGCGACCTTCATGGTCGCGGGGTCGGTAGCGGGCGGCTCGGCGCCCTTCTGCTTGGGTTGCGCCGGGGCGCTCACCGGGCTGAGCGCGAACAGCGCGAGTGACAGGCCGAGGGCCGGTACACAGAGACGCAATCGAAGCATGAGGGGCCTCGGTTGGGGAAGGTGTGAGTTGCATTGGCCAGCACCGCGTCCGTCGGTGCTGGCGCCGTTTAACGTTCCAGTCGCTGCGAGTTATCCCGGTTCGGGGCACCGATCGCGGGGTGCCTCTCCTGGGACC
>DASWYH010001154.1:0-3425 GCA_036405095.1 Gemmata sp.
TCAGCACCTACCTCACGCTCGCGCTGGCGTGCGTCGCGATCGGGTACGCGCAGGCCCCGCTGCTCCCAGAAGCAGCGGGGTTCGCCGGGCTGGCGGTCGGGGCGCTCGGGGCGCTGTACTTCATCGAGTCGCGCGCCGCGCTGCTCTCGATCCCGGCCGCGAACCGGCTCGGGGGCGTGGTCGGGGCCGCGTTCCTCGTGTGGGCGGTGTACCGGGTGAAGCACGAGATCGATACGGGGGAACTCGCCGGCCTGGGCTGGGCCATGCTGTTCGTCGCAATGTTCGGGCCGCTCGTCCTCATGCTCATGGCCGCGAAAGCGGCCCGCGGCGAGAAGCACGCGGGCGACTACTGGACGCTCCACGGGCTCGCCCTCGCGGGCGTCGGGCTGGCCGCCGCGTTCGCCGAGGAGCCGCTGTGCTTCGTGCTCGTCGGGCTGTACCTGGTCGCCGCGGTGTGGAGCCTGACCCTGTTCCACCTGGCCCGGTCCGCGGGGCACGTGCCGCCCGTCCCGGACCCGACCACCGAGCCCCCGCGCACGGCGGCCACGAGCGCCGAACCCCACGGCTCCCGGACCGGGTTCCGTGCGGCGCTCCTCTCCGCGGCGCTGGCCGGCGCGATCGCGGTGCCGCTGTACCTGCTCACCCCGCGGTCCGGGGCCCCCAAGGCGGACTTCGGCACCGCGCGCACCGAGATCGGCTACTCGTCGGACCAGATGGTCGACCTGAAGACCACCGGGACGCTGAAGCCGAGCACCGAGACCGCGTTCGAGGTGGCCGCCGAGTACCCCGACGGCTCGCCCAAAACGGACCTGCGCGCGGACCAGCGGTGGCGCGGGCGCACCCACCAGCAGTACGCGGCGGGCGCGTGGAACCGCGACCCGGGGCTGCTCCCGGGCGTCCACCCGCTCGCGCGCGCGGAGCGCCTGTGGAAGCCCCCGGCCCTCGGCCCGGAGCCGTTCCGGCTCAACTTCACGATCCCGCCCCGGACCGAAGCGCACTTCGTCGCGGACCCGGTGCTGTGGGCGCCCGACGAGCCGCCCCCGCTCGCCGAGCTCACGGGCGCCCGGCCGCACGGCTGGACCCCGAGCTACGACGGCACCTTCTACTGGGAGCCGGCCCCCGAGCGCCGGCTGGAGCCCGCGCGCTACGTCCAGGCCTACGCCCTGCGCCCGGACCCGGACCTCGGCCCGGGGTTCCAGTTCGATTCGCACCAGTTCGACGACGGGCGGGTCCAGCTCACCGTGAACCCGGTGGAGCGGGTGAAGGAGTACGCGGACCGGGTCGTCGCGCGGCTCATCGCCAGCGGCGAACTTCCGGCCGCGTGGGGCGACCCGGCGGTGCTCCTCGACCCGGTCCGGCGGGCCCCGCGCGAGGAGCACCACGAGCGCCTGGCCCGGGCGCTCTGCGCGCACCTCGCGACCACACCGGACCTCCGCTACACGCTTGAGTTGACGCGCGAGAAGAGCGACCTCGACCCCATTGAGGACTTCCTGTATTACTCGAAGGCCGGGCACTGCCAGCGGTTCGCGACCGCCCTCGTGCTCATGCTCCGCTCGCAGGGCATCCCGGCCGTGTACGTGCGCGGGTTCAAGGGGTGCGAGCACGTCGGCGAGGGGCGGTACGTGGTGAAGCAGGAGCAGGCGCACGCCTGGGCCGAGGCGCTGGTGTCGGTTCCGCTCCCGGAGGCCGAGCGCCGACCCGGTGCGCCCGGCACCCGGTACCACTGGCTCAGCCTCGACCCGACCCCGGCTGGCGGCACCACGAGTGCCGAACCGAACGCCCCGTGGTGGCGCGACGCACGCTCCCGGCTGGACTCGTGGTTCCAAAAGTACGTGGTGAATTACACGCCCGAGCAGCGGAAAAAGGATCTCGCCGCGCTCGGGGCCTGGGTCACCCGCCGGGACACGCTCCTGGCCCTCGGCGCCACCGGCGCGCTGCTCCTGGGGACATGCGCGGCGCTCCGGTTCCGTGCCCGAGGGGCCTCCGAACCGCCCCACCAGGCGAGCGCTATCACCGCGTGGTTCGGGGAACTGGTCGCGGTGCTGTCCGCGCACGGGCTCGCCCTCGAACCCGGCGAAACGCCGCTCGAATACGCCACCCGTGCCGCCGACGCCCTTCAGGTGCGCCCCGGGTGTGCCGGGGCCGCTGCGGTTCCCGTCGCGTGGGCCGAAGCGTATTATCAAGACCGGTTCGGCGGGGTCCCGCTGACCGACCCACAGCGGGCGGCACTGCGAACCGGCCTGGACGCCCTTCGCGCCGCCCTGGAAACACGAGTGTAACGCATGAGTACCGTCAAACGGTTAGCGATCGAAACGTCCGTGGTGATCGTGGTCGATATTCAGGACAAGTTGCTCGCGAAGATACCGAGCGCACCCGCGCTCGTGCGGCACGCGGGGTTCGTCCTCGATGTGGCCGCGCAGCTCGAAGTGCCCGTGCTCGCGACCGAACAGTACCCGAAGGGGCTCGGGCCGACCACGTCCGAGATCGCGCGCCGGCTGCCGCCCGCGCTGCCCGCGAAGACCACGTTCAGTTGCTGCGGCGCCGGTACGTTCCTCGAAGAACTCGAAATGCTCCGCCGGCCCAACGTGGTGCTCGTCGGGATGGAAACGCACGTGTGCGTCGCCCAAACCGCACTCGACCTCCTGCACGCCGGTTTGACGGTCTTCCTGCCGGTGGACGCGCTCGCGGCACGAAACGCGATCGACCACGACACCGCCCTCCGGCGGCTCGAACTGGCGGGCGCCGTGCCCACCACCGTTGAGGCGATCGCGTTCGAGTGGGTCCGCGACGCCGCGCACGCGCAGTTCAAGGCCGTCAGCGCGCTTGTAAAAGGCCGCGGGTGAGTGCGCGGAACCCGCCCGCGGCGCGGATTCCGGTTTTCGCCCCTTCACCCTTTCGCCCCTTCGCCCTTTCATGAGTGGAGTACGACCTTCACCCGTCGGCTCCCCACGAGCGCACCCATGACGACCCTCCCCGGGCAACTCTCCCCCACCCCGCGGCTCCTCCTCGGACCGGGTCCGAGCGACGCGCACCCGCGCGTGCTGTCCGTGATGTCCACGCCGCTGCTGGGGCACCTCGACCCGCAGTTCCTGGAGTTCATGACCGACACGCAGGCGATGCTGCGCGAGGTGTTCCGGACCAAGAACACGCTCACGTTCCCGGTGTCCGCGACCGGCATGGCGGGCATGGAAACGTGCCTCGTCAACCTGGTGGAGCCGGGCGACCCGGTGACGGTGTGCAGCATCGGCTACTTCGGCACCCGGATGATCGACGTGGCCGGGCGCACCGGGTGCAAGCTCACGGTGAAGGAGAAGCCCTGGGGCCAGGTGTTCTCCCTCGACGAGCTGCGCGACATCCTGAAGGAGACCCGCCCCAAGGTGCTCGCCCTCGTTCACGCCGAGACCTCCACGGGCGCCCTCCAGGAC
>DASWYH010001155.1:0-6167 GCA_036405095.1 Gemmata sp.
GACCGACCGCAGTGGGTGTACGAGGGGTACGGCGTGTTCGGCTCGCGAGCCGCACGCACGACCGGCACCGGGTACGACGCGGCCGGGAACGTTGCGTGGACCACGGACGGGAACGGGGTGAAGACGGCCTACGTCCACGACGCGCTGGACCGGCTCGTCGCGGTGACCGAGGCGGCCGGCGACCCGGCCCTCCAGCGCACCACGTTCTACGAGTACGACAAGGTGGGGCGGGTGACGTGGGAGTGGGCGCCGCGCGAGTTCGGGCACGAGTCGCTGGCCGACGCGCTGTTCCCGTCCTGGTATCGGGTGGGCACCAAGCACGAGTACGACGACGGCGCGCGGACCGAAAAGGTGACCGAGGCCGCGTCCGTTCCGGGCGCCCTCGGGCTCCCGCCGCTGAATCACACGGCCACGGGCACGATCACACGGCGAGACCTACTGGGGCGAGTAGATCTGGTGACCGATCCGCTGGGCCGGAGCACGCGGTACGTGTACGACGACCTCGGGCGCCAGGTAGGGATACTCGGCAACTGGTTCGAAGCGTTCCCCGGTGCCGCGCCCGTGGACCAACCGCACAGCAACGCGGTTCTGGCCACTTACGACGCTGCTAACAACCTGCGGAAACAGGAAACCGCAGGGGCGGGGAGCGAGGCCGGCGGGTCCGGCTGGCAGTCGGTCACCGATCGGTACACCTACGACGTGCTCAACCGCCTCACCAAGACCGAACGGGCGGTGGACAGTACCGGCTTCAAGATCGCCACCAACGGTCCGGTGGTGACCCGCACCCAGTACGACGCCCTGGACCGGGTGTTATGGAGCTACGACCCGAACGGGAACGGGACCGGGTACGAGTACACGCCGTTCGACGAGGTGAAGCGGGTCCTTGAGGGCGGGGGGTACTTCGCGATCCCGTTCGTCGCGCAAGAGGACACGCCACCGACCGGGTACATGCGGAGCACCGACTTCACCTACGACGGCGCGGGGCGGCTCCTGACCACGACCCAGGACCGGTTCACGACCGGGCAACCGGGGGACGGCGGCCCGGCCCGGGTGACGACCGGCTACGGGTACGATGTGCTCGGGCGCCGGACCTCGGTCACCGAGGCCCAGGGCACCTCACTCCAGCGCACCACATGGTTCACCTACGACGGCAACGACCGGCTCCTGGCCACCATCGAGCCGCTGCTCGTCATCGGTACTCGGACCGAAACCCTCGGCGGCTTCTCGTTCCCGGTTCCGGTGGTGATGAACCGCACCACGCGCAACACCTACGACGCACTCGGGCGCCTCGTGTCGGTGACCGAAGCGGACGGGCTGCCCGGGTGGTCCCGTACCACCAGCATGGGCTACGACGCGGCCGACAACCTCGTTTGGACCGCCGCCCCCCGGAGGTACGATTTCGCGCTCCCCTCGTCGGCCGCGGTGCCCGCGGTGTCCGCGGCCGATGCGGTGCTGACCGTCAACCGGTACGACGCGCTGAACCGGCGCACCCAGACCACCGAAGCCGCTAACGCGACCACGAACGACCTGGCCGGGTACGCGTCCCCGGTGACCGAGTGGAGGTACGACGAGGCCGGGCGGGTGCGGTTCGTGATCGGTCCGGCCGACGCGAGCGACCCGACGACCCGGCGGGCGGTCGAGTACATCTACGACACCCGGGACCAGGTGACGCACCGCACGGACCTGCGGTGGGGGGTGGCGACGAATGCCCCGGCGGTCCTGTTGCGCCAGGACACGTTCGCGTACGACGGGTTCGGGCACGTTCAGCGCGAGGTCGACGGGCACTCCTTGGGCGGGAACGCCGGGGAACAGAACCTCGCCCAGACGGACTTCACCTACGACGCGCTCGGGCGGCTCCGTGAGACCGCCGAAAAAATCGACGCCTCGTACTCGCGCGTTACGTACTCGGATTACGACGCCGTAGGGAACGTCGTGCTACAAGCGGTTGCGCGGAGCGACGTTCCGAATCTGCGGGACGCTCTTCTCCAGGACGTATTGAAATTCTACGAGACTCGCCGCACCGGCTACACCTACGACCGGCTCAACCGTGTCGCGGCGGTCACAGCTGCCTGGGCTCCTGAAGCCGGGAAGGTGTTCAAGAATACGAACCAAGAGTACCAGCAGGCTGTTCGCTTTTCTCTGGGCCATGATTCGCCCGTTACCAAATACGAGTACAACGCACAGGATCAAGTGATCGCGGTGACCGACCCGCGTGGGGTTCGCTCGGCGACGGATTACGACCCCCTCGGCCGCAAGGTGGCCGTCCGAGAGGCGGAGTCGTGGTTCGATCCGGTCGCCCAGAAGTACGTCCCGATAATGACCGCTAGTGCTTCGGGCCTGGACCTGACGGGGTTCACCGTTCCCCAGCAAACGTGGTCCTATGACCCGGCGGATCGGCTCACCGCGACGACGGTCGGCGGGCTGCGGTTGGTTGACTCGACCAAACAGGATGTGGTCACGAAGTACGAGTACGACCCGCTCGATCGCCAAACGCTGATGGTTGAGGCCTGGGGTACGCCGCGCGAGCGTCGAACGATTACGGCTTTCGATACCGCCGACAACCGGGTGCGGGTAACGAGCGGAGTTTCGCTGGCCCCGGCCGTTCAGACGGTGACCGGGCAACAGTTCGGTGCCAACGCGCCCGTCGCGACGCAGTTCGTGTACGACGCGCTCGGGCGGGTGCGTGAGGTCACCGAGGGCGCCAACCAGAGCGACGACCAGTTGCTTTTTGAGACCGGGCACTCGCGCCCCCGTACCTCGTACACCTATGACGCATCCGGCAACGTTGTCCTGATCGAAACCGACCTGACCCGGCCGAAAGTGTTCGGTCAGTCGGTCGTCAGGGACGTTTCCTACACCCGTCGCAGCTACGACCGGCTTGGGCGCCTCACCCGTGTGGTCGCAGGCGAAGGGCCCGAGCGGGACACGAGCGCGGCGCGGGTAACGAGTGTGGTGTACGATTCGACCGACCACCCCGTCCGGGAGTTGAAACCTGGGGAGCCGGCGCGCGATTACAGGTACGACGCGCTCGGGCGCCGCACCCGCGAGGTTGTGGGTGCGGGGCTCACGGGGCAAGGGACGCGCGGGGCCTACGGGAAGGATATCTCGCAGACCACGACGACCGAGTACAACGTGTTCGATCAGGTCGTCACTTCCGACCCGCCGCTGGGTGAAACCACGACGTGGTACGACCTCCTCGGCCGCGTGTCCCAGGTTGATCCCAACTCCGGGCGTCAGATCCGCTACCAATACGATGCCGCCGGTAACACGTTGTCCGTAACGGACATCACAGCCCGGTCCTGGTTCATTCCGGATGCCAAGGCGAAGGGCGGGTTCCAGACCGATACGGACGGGCGGAAGATCGTCGACAGCGGCGGGTTGGCGAGTAATCCGCGTGAGGCTCGAACCGAATACGTGCGCGACCCGTTGGGCCGTCCCACGCAGGTCATCGACCCGAACAAAGACGAGAGCGGGAACAACTATCGGACGACGTACCGGTACGACCCGCTCGGGCGTGTGGAGCTGATTGGGGACCGGAACGGGAAGCAGCGGTACTTCGGGTACGATGAACTGGGGCGGGTGGTGCAAGAGTACTGGGTGTCGGATGGCAAAGTCGAGAGCGTGATTGTCAGTTATTATGACGCATTGGATAACGAGAGGTCTTCGTTTGCCGCCGCACTCGACAAGTACACGTTCGCGGACGACGCGACCGGCCGGGGCACCCGTCCGGTGCCCGCGGCGGACGCGATGTGGACCGTCGATCCGTTGACCCTCACAAAGAGCACCTACAACAGCCTCGGGCGGTTGTGGTCAGTCGCCTCCCCTGCTGGGATCGACCTGACCTACGTGTACGACGCGGGCGGGCGCGTGACGGGAATTGAAGACGACCACGGGGGCGGTCAGTCCACGGTGTACGACCGGGCCGGGCGCGTGGTTGTGTTGTCGCTTACGGACGACCGCCAACAGGCCACAGAGGTGCGGTACTTGTACCAGCCCGCACGTGTGGGCCTCACGGACCAGCGGAAGCAACTCACGCTGATCGCGTCGGGGCCGAGCCGCCCGTCCGGTGCCGTCGTCGGGTACGGGACGATGAAGCCCGACGAGTTCGGGGCCGAGTACGCGCGGGGGTGGTTCCTTCCGGGCGATCCGAAGCCGGTACTGAAGGAGCAGGTCACGTCGTACTTCAACGCCGACGGGACGGTGTCGCGGGACAGCCGCAGTAGCGACAAGGGGCTCACATCGAGCGATGTTTCGTACACCTACGACGCGTTCGGGTTGGGCCACGTGAAGGAGACCAGGACGACGATCGCGGGGAACACGACGTGGACCAATAACTACCCGGACGCGTCCGGGAATCCGCCGGCCCTGAGCCAGGGGGAGGCCGAGAATCAGAACGCGTTCCGGATGGCCAAGCTGGTCGGGGTGGACAACCTGTCTTACAGCGTGCGGTACGACGGCGAGGGGAACGTGACCGAGATCACGGCCAACACGCCGACGGCGCCGAACGCGCCGACGCTCCTGATGGTGGACTCGTGGGTGTTCAGCTACGACTACCGGAACCGGCTCGTGTCGGTGGTGCAGTGGCAGCGCCCGGGGAGCGGTGGGACGTGGGTGGAGACGCGCGAGACGCGGTATCTGTACGACACCCACGATCAGTTGGTGCGCACGGAGACCTGGCAGCCGGTGGGTGATGCGTGGCAGGTGGTGGATCGAACGGACACGGTGTACGACCGTGGGCACGTGTACGCGGATCTGCGGATGGCGGGTCCGGTGGATGTGCGGTACCTGTACGACCCGGCGGGGGCGCCGCTCGCGCGCCTCAGCTCGCGTGGGCCGCTGTTCTACTTCACGGACCGGCAGAACTCGGTGCTGCAGGTGATCGACGCGGCCGGAACAGCGGTGAAGCGAATCCGGTACGAGGGGCTGCGGGAGGCTCGGGTCCTTGGTGAGGCGGGTGCCGATCGGCTCGGCCTCAACGGGCAGCCGTATGACCGCAACACGCGCCTCCAGAGCCTCAACGGTTGGTGGTTCGCGTCGTTGTTCGGCCGGTTCTTGGGTGAGGGCGGTTCGACCGCCGGGCTCAACCCGTACCCGGTGCCCCAGAACGAGGTGTCCTTCCCGCGTGTGACCCGTTCGTGGGAACAGAACATGAAGCCCACCGGGCACGAGTTCTTCGAGCGGCTCGGCCAGCAGGTGTCCCAGGGGCTCGGGTTCCGCAGCGACGAGGGCGGGAAGGAGGGGGGGAAGATCGTGGCCGGGCTGTGGGGCATGGCCTACGGGTTCACACCGCCGGGGCTCGCGGAGAACCTGCTCCCCCGGGATCTCGCCACCGGGCAGCTCCAGGTCCCGGGGGACTGGGGCTCCAAGACCACCAACCGCATGGCCCACGGGGTGCGGCTCAACTTCGACGGGTACCGGGCACGTGGGTCCGATCGGGTCGAAGCCGTCATCCTCACCGCCCTCACCAACACGCCCATCCTCGGCGCGGAAGTGAAGCGGTGGGAGATGATCACCAGGACCTCGTTCCAGGGGACCACGTTCGGGGACAAGCTGACCGCGAGCGATTACGTGCTCAACACGGTGAGCATCGGGGTCGACGTGGCGGGCACCGTGATGGGCGGTGTCGGGGTGCTCGGGCGGATCGGAGGCGCGGCCGGGCGGACCGGGGCCGCGGTGACACGGCTCGGGCGCGTGGCGAGCGGTTTGCGAACCGGGATCGAGGCGGCCTCGGTGGTCACCGGGATCCCGTCCCCGTGGGGGCTGGCCGCGTCGGTGCGGTGGCCCCTCCAGCGCCCACTCAACATGGTGGTCCACGGGTGGATGAAGGGGTCCCGGTACCACGCCCGCACGGCCGACGTGCTCAACGCGCTGGGGTTCCGGGTGTGCTTCGTGGGCGGGACCCCGATCCAGGGTGAGCACGGGGCCAAGCCCATCGAGCTGTTCCAGAGCTACGAGGAGCACGGCGATAACTGCGACCTCGTCGTGTCCCGCGACGAGCACAACCGCGACGGGGCTCTCACCCTGCGCCGGGTGCTGCGGGTGTTTCGGCGGATCGGTCCGGTATTCCACCTGACGCTCCCGGGTGGTATCGTGATCGGGACCACGGGCGAGCACCCGTTCTTCGTGCGGGACAAGGGGTGGACCGCGGCCCAGGAGCTGAGGCCGGG
>DASWYH010001156.1:0-9052 GCA_036405095.1 Gemmata sp.
CTTCATGTGGGTGAGCCACTCGCGCGCGGTCTTGAACCGGTCCGCGGTCGCGGTGCCGCGGAACCGCAGGAACGACGGCTCGTCGAGGTCGAGCCCGGGGCCGCGGTCGCGGAGCCGGTGAACGATCCGGTCGCGCCACCGCGCGAGGCCGAGCGCGTCGCCGTTGCAGGCGCGCGCCACGGCGAGCCGGGCGAGCCACGCGCCCCGCACGGGGGTGTCCTCGAAGTGCTGGTCCAGAACCGCGAGGACGCGCGGCAGCGCGCGGGCGAACTCCGGCGGGGCCGGGTGGAACCCCGCGCACGCGGCCAGGGCCGCGACCACGCGCCCGGTCCCTGGGCGCCCGGGCTCGGCCAGCCACCGTTCCAGGTCGGCCGTACGATCGCCCGGGCGCGCCGCCGCGCGCTCGGACTCGGCCCACCGCGTGAGCCACTCGGCCGGGGGGACGGGGCACTCCCAGAGCGCGTTGACCCAGCACACCGCGGCGTCCAGCGCCTGCCCGGTGGCGCCGTACACGCTCGCCAGTTCGGCCCACCGTGCGGCCCGCTCGTCGGGGCCGAGCCGCGGGAAATCGGCGAGCAGCCGGGTCTCAAGGTCGTGCCGGTGCGCGGCGCGGTCGTGCCCGTGGAGGAGCGCGTCGGCGGAGCGGAGTTTCTGCTCGACGCGCTCGCTCGGCGGTTCGGCCGCGCGCGGGCGCTTCGGCTCGGCGGGGCCGGGTTCGGGCGCGGCCCGCCCCTGGACCCAGCGCACCAGGCGCTTCACCGATTTCGATACCCAGGTATTATTGTCTGTGCCGCGCGCCGGTTCCTCGTCGCTTGCCAGTTCGATCACCGGCTCGGGCTCGGGGACCGGTTCGAGCGGGGGCGCGAATGTGGCGAACGGAAACGGACCCGCCGGGATGCGCACCGCCGCGAGCGGGACCGCTTCGGGGGCGACGTACTCCAGCGCGTCGCACAGCGGGCGGAACGCCGCGACCGGTGCCGAGTGGATCGTGAACGCGCCTTGCGGAGCCACTTCGAGCCACGTGAGCCGGTCCGGCGCCAGCCCGAGTTCGCGCGCGATCTCACTCTCGCGCGCTTTCGGCCGCAGCGAGAACCCGGCGGGCACGAACAGTCCCGCCACCCGTGGGTCCGGCAGGTAACCCGCCACCGCAACCGGGAGCCCCACACCTTCGGCCTCGGGCGCGTGGCGGATCAGCACGCGAGCTTTTCCGGCGGCTTCAACGGTTGCGATGTGGAACCGGCGCAACAGCCGCTCGTCGGCGCCACAACAGAACGCGCTGAACGCGGCGAACTCGTTCGGCCCGAGAACCCAGAGCGCTTCGGGGGCACCCGACTCGGCGCGCGACAACCGCAACCGGACCTCGATGCGCGGGACCGGTTCCAGCCCCCGTGTTGCGCTTGTGTGTTGGGGGAGTGCGATTTCGTCATCCGCAGCGGCCGGCACCGGACCCGGGAACGCCGCCGGGGGGCTCTCCGGGGCGCACAGCAGCACGTACCCGTGTGGAAACGCAAGGTGCCCGGCGAGCGGGTGCTCCCAGCCGCGCGCGACCCACACACCGGGGGCCTGCTGCCGGTACGCGCGAACCGGGGATTCGGGTTCTTCGGACCAGAGCAGCACCGCGACCGGCGGGGTGAGAGCGGTGACCCAGGCGCACCCGGTGTGCGGGTCGGGGAGCAATCGAACCCCGAGCGGCCCCGCGTGCAGGCGCCGCAGGCGCGCGACGAACGAACCGAGTTGCTTGTCAGTGACGCTGAAGAGAACGGGGCCGGGGGGCGGGAGGCACTTTCGGAGCGGAACCAGTTCGGCCCAGCAGCGGATCGGGTGCGTTGACACGGCCGAGCCGCCCTGCGCGACGACGCCGAACCGGCCGAGCGCGGAAAGGGTGTCGCGCCCAGGCAACTCGTCCAGTTCGACCCACAGGCGCCCGGCCTCGTCCCGCCCCGCGCGCCCGGGGGCGCCGGTCACGTTCCCCGGCACCAGCCCGCTGGCCAGCGCGAGGCGGAGCGCGTCGGAGGTGGGGAAGAAAAGTGCCGGCATTCCTGAAGTGTAGTGCCGACCGCCGCGGGAAGCACGAAATCCGAACGAAGACCAGGAGTGTCAACCCCTGGTTCTTCCACAGCGGTTACAGGTGGCTCTTCTCCAGGTTCCGTTTCATGTCCGTGTGAATCCGGCGGCGGACCAAATACTCATCGTCGTCGAGCCACCGGCGCCCGGACGGCCCGAGGGCCGCGTCGTCGTTCACCACGGCCCGGATCACGTCTTCGACCAGGTTCAAATGGAACCGCGAGTAGTACTGCGCGGTGGTCCAGGTGTTCGTGATCTTCGCGGGCGACATCTTCTTGAACAGCTCGACCATCCGCACGAGCGCGAGTTCGGCCGGTCCCTGTCCGAGTGCCGTCACATAGGCCCGCGCGAGTTCGGTGTAGTCCTTCGGCTGGAGCGACACGCCCGACGAGAGCAACTCGTTCCGCGCCTCTTCCAGAATGGGCAGGGCGCGGTCCTGGCGGCCGAAGTGGAGCCACCCGCCGGCGAGGTTGAGTTGCGTCTGAAGGACCGCGGCCCAGACTTCGGGTTTCGCCTGGTGCTTCTTCTTCAGTTCGGCCGGCGTCGCCCCGCCCAGCACCTCGCTGTGCAGCTTGGTGAGGAACCGGTCGATCTCGTTCGACAGGCCGAGCTTCTTGAGGCTCCGCATGCACTGGCCGGCGACCACGTTAATCAGCTTGAACTTCATCTCCAGGGGCTTCGAGTGGACGAGGTTGGAGAAGTCGTCCACGAGCTTCTTCACGAGGTCGTCGCGGTTGAAGTGGCCCGCGTGGAACAGCGCCCGTTCGAGCAACTCGCCCTGCTTCTTGGGCAGGTCCGGCGACTCGTTCGCGCCGCCGGTGCCCTGGAGCGCGGCGGGGACGAGGTTCAGGAGCTCGACGGTGAACGCCTCGTTCACCCGCAGCGACGCGAGCGGCAGCCCCTCGTGCAGCACGTGGAACTGCACCTCCTTTTGCGTCTTCCCGGTCACGCCGTCCTTGAACAGCTTACGGATCTTGTCCGTGAGCTTGTTCGGGTCTTTGATGGTGTGCAGCTCCGCGAGTTCTTTCTTGAGCGGGTCCTGGTTCTTGGTCCAGTAGCTGTACGGGTCGAGGCGCTCTTGCGGTTCGAGGATGCGGGACTGCTCGCGGAGCCGCCCGATGACGTACTCGCCGCGCAGGAACGGGTTGTTGGTCCCGCCGCTGCGGGCCTTGTTCCCGAGCTCCTCCAGCTCGTGGACGATCTCGGCGGACAGTTGACCGGTCGCCGGCTTGCCCGCGAGCACCTGTTCCACGCGGTACTTGAACGCCTTGTACACGAAGTTGCTCGCGACCGCGGACACGACCGTCTCGAACAGCTTGTTGTCCTGCCACGAGGTCGGGATCGGCCGCTCGAGCACCTTGCGCGCGTCGTCGAGGAGCTTCTTGGCCTGGGTGGCCTCGCCGAGCTTGCCGACCGCGAACGCGAACAGCAGGTCCACGAGCGGGTGGTTCGCCTTCAGGTGCTCGTTCTTCTGCACGGCCGCGGAGTCGTCGAGCCACTTGCGGATGGTGCCGTGGAGCTCCATCGCCTTGTCGCGCACGACCCGCATGCGCTCCGAGTCCTTCACCCCGGCGACCCGGAGGAAGTACGGCAGGTCGCGCTCGGGCTGGAGCCCCTGTTCGAGAAGCCGCTTGAGGAGGCGGTCGCGGACCCGGGCCAGGCCCAGCACGTCGGCCCCGGAGAGCTGCGCGAGTCGGAAGCCCGCGAGCCACACGGCCCGAACGGGGAGCGAGCTGTCGTGCGTTTCGAGGTACGTTTGGAGCGCCGGGAGCCGGTCCGTGAGCCAGCGCGGCACCGGCTGTTGGGCCGCGAGCCACAGGAACGCGGCCACGACCCGGCGCGAGTCCTCGAGCCCGCTGCCGGTGTGGTGCAGGAGCTTGTCGAACTCGGGCGCGGTGATCGTGGACCCGGCGCCGGGCAGCTCGCACCGGACCCAGTGCGCGAGCCAGTCGGCCGGGAGCGGGTCGGCGTCCCAGAGCGCGTCGAGCCAGCAGATGGCCGCGTCCATCTGGTGCTTCCCGCTACCGGTGTAGGCGGTCGCGAGTTCGGGCCACATGGCGACCCGTTCGGGGGTGTCGAGCGCGCCCTCCAGCGCGAGGAACTCCTGCTCCAGCTCCTTCGCGCGGACCTCCCACTCGTTCGGCTTGCGCACGTCCTCGACCGGCGGCAGGAACTCGGCCGTTGCGGTCGGCTTCGTGGCCCCCGGCTTGCCCTTCGCGGGGGCCTTGCCGGCCGGGCCGCCGGGCTTCGGCGCTTTCGCGTCGTCGTCTTTCTCTTTGGGGTCTTTGTCGCCTTTGTCGGGCTTGGGCTTCGACCCGCCGGCCTCCTTGCACACGAACGTGTCGAAGTCGAACCGGGTGGCCTCGATCCACGCGGAGAGCGGCTTCTGCTCGTCCTCGATCACGTAATCGACCCAGTCCTCGAGCGATCGGAACGCGGCGTCGGGTACGAACTCGGGGGTGAAGCCGCCCGCCTTGGCGGGGGCGCCGTCCTTGACCTCGTTGGGGTACAGCCACACCACCTGATCGGCGTCGTCGGCGAGGAGCTTGCGGACCGCGTCGCGGCGCAGCGTCGGGTGCAGGCGCGTCCCGATGGGGAGGAACAGGTTCGGGAGCTTCCAGTACGGGCGGAACGCGAGCGCGTTGTCGAGCGCCAGCACCGGGGGCGTCAGCTTCGACGGGCGCACGCGCAGGATGACGGTTCGCGCGCCGGCCGCGTCGGTGGCGACGGCGAACATGAGGCGCTGGAGCAGGCGGTCATCGGAGTCGCGCACGAGGGTGTCGAGCTGCTCGACCGCGTTCTCGCGCAGCACCCACAGTTCGGCGGTCTCGCTGGCGTTCCCGCCGGTGAGCCGGAGCGGCACGGACATCTTCTTGGGCGCCTTGGCCTCGGTCCAGCCGACCGGGGCCGCCGGCAGCTTGAACTGCATGTTGTCGTACACGTCCTGGAACGGCGCTTCGTCCAGGTACACCCACTGGCGCGGCGCGCGGATGATGAGGAGCTGCTTGTCCGCGACCCGGAGCTGGGCCGCGAGCGGGAGCGTGTGCCCGATCTCCACCCACACGCGCGGCGCGCGTTCGAGGTACGCGCGCACCGTGCCCGCGGTGCCCGATGAGCCCTTATCGAGCGCGCGGAGGAGCGTGTAGTACGGCGGGCCGATGACGCGGAGCAAGACGCGCTTGGTGTCGGCCTCGTCGGGAACGGTGAACCACCGGAAGCCCTGGCGGTCGTTCCCCAGCCGGAGCATCTCGGTGACGAGCGCCGGCAGGTCTTCGGCGCTCTCCAGTTCGAACAGCACCGGCTGCTGGTTCGAGATGGTCGGTGCGATCGGGTCGCGGGTGGCGGGGAGCAGTTGCGGCCAGCAGGTGACCTCTTGCGGCTCGTCGGAGGCGTGGCGCTTCGAGCCCTTCACGCCGATGCGGTCCAGGTTCTTGGTGACCGTGCGGGTCAGGTTCGCGGTCGGCTCGACGTAGATCTTGCCCTGGCCGTCGAAGCTGACCGCGGCCGGCGCGAGGGTCACCTCGGCGGGGACGATGCCGCTGGTCAGCGCGAGGCGGACCGTATCGAGATCGGGGAAGAGCAGGATCATAGGTGCCGGGTGTTCGGGGCTGTGGGCTGTTCGTTCTCGGGGCGACGAAAAACCGGGGCGTTGCCCCGGGAAACGGACGGTGCCGCGCGGCTACGAGCCCTTGTTGCCCTGCTTCTGGCGCTCGGGTTCGTTGGGCTGCTGGATCGGCCCCGCGGGTTGCGCCTCGCTCTCGCGCTCGACGATGATTTCGTCGTCGTCGCTGAGCTTGCGGCCGAGCACCTTTTCCGCGAGCGCTTTGTGCATCTGCTCGTGCTCGATCGGCAGAGCGTCCGGGTCGGAATCGAGCTTGATGATGATGTTCTGCTTCCCGGTGTTCGGGTCGCGGCGCAGCATGATGATCATTTCGGCCATGTCGTCTCGCTTGTGTTCACCAGGGTACGGGAACCAGTTTGCCGTCGGCATCGCGCGTTGCCGGAACCCAGGCGCCGCTGCCGTTTTGGATTCGTATTGACAGATCGACGACATCGCGCCTGCTGATTCGTTGTTCGGCGAGCAGCGCCCAGGCGCCGGCCTCGATTTGTTCGTCGGTGTACGACAGCTCCTCGGGCGTTTCGACGAGGACGTCCACGAGGCACATGCCGGTGTCGCTTCCGAACCGCGCGTCGATCTGCATTGCGCTACTCGTCTTTCTTCTTCGAGGTCTTCTTTTCGGGCGCGGGTGCCCCTTCGGCTGTGGCGGTGCCGGCACCGGCCGCGAGCTTGACCTCCGGACCGGGTGCGCCCACATCCTTCGGATACCGCTCGCGCAGGTCCTCGATGATCTCCTTCGTCCGCGCGCCCTCGATCGTCTTCTTCTCGATCAACTCGTCGCGGATCGCGATCAGGTCCGCCTTGTGCTTCAAGAGGATCGCGGCGGCGCGGGCCTGGCACTCCACAATGATCGTGTTCACCTGCCGGTCGATGGCCTCGGCCATGCTGCCCGAGAGCACCTGCCGGTCCCCCTTGTGGTCGCGGAACGACCGCAGCGGGGCCGCGAGGTTCGACATCCCGAGCACCTCGACCATGTACTCCGCGAACAGCGAGGCGCGCGACAGGTCCGACTTCGGGTCGCCCCACCCGCTCGCGCCGGTGGACACGTCGCCGATCAGGAGCCGCTCGGCCTCAATGGCTCCGTAGAGCACCGTGATCTCGTCGAGCAGCTCGTTGCGGCTCATCCCGATCCGGTTCTTCTCCTGTTTGAACTGCGTGAAGAACGGCGCCCAGGGCATGTCGCTCTGGATCGTCACCTTTTCGGGCTGCTGGTGGTGCGGGCAGAAGATGGACACGAGGAAGTGCCCGGCCTCGTGGGTCGCCACCACGGGGATGTCCTTCTCGTGGACCTCGCGCTTCTCGTCGAACTCGGTCATCGCCGTTTCGATGATCTTGGGCGTGGTCTCGCCGGTGATGTTCTGGCGCATCCGCAGCCGGGCCACCGCGCGGCACATGGCGTTCAGGTGGTCACCGCTGAACGCGGTGCCGGTGGGCGTCATGTACCGGGTGCCGGTGCGGTTGATCGCGTACTCCAGCGCCTCTTCGCTGAACTGGAGCCGCATCTTCTTGTCGTAGATCTCGAAGATCGCCTTGCGGTCGTCGTCGTCCGGGTACGGAATGTGAATGTGGAACTCGAACCGCCCCGGGCGCAGCAGCGCGGGGTCGAGCGACTCGACGAAGTTGGTGGTGCCCACGACGAACACGAGTTCGTCCTTGTGGAACCCGTCCATTTCGGTGAGCAACTGGTTCACCATCGAGTGCTCGACGCCGCTGCCGGTGTAGGTGCCGCGGGCGGTGGCGAACGAGTCGATTTCGTCGAACACGATGATCGACGGCGCCGACTGCCGGGCCTTGTGGAAGATCTGGCGAAGATTTTCTTCCGATTCCCCGACCCACTTCGACTTCAGCTCCGGGCCGCTCACGATCGTGATGGCCGCGCCGATGCTGGCGGCGATGGCCTTGGCGAAGTAGGTCTTACCGGTCCCGGGCGGCCCCCAGAAGATCATGCCGCGAGGGATGAGTTCTTCGAGTCGCGAAATCTCCTCCGCGTCCGTGGCGCGGTCGCGCTTGGAGAGCGTGTCGAGGATCTCGCTCTTGAGCTTCGCTTTGACCTTCTTGTACCCGCCGATGTCCTTTTCGAGATCGACGGCCGGGATCTCCATGTTCCCGCTGAGAGTGGACTGCCGGACCTGGGCGTAAGCCCGCTTCGGGTCCGCCGGGTAGTCCTCGCCTTCGAGCGTGGAGAGCAGGCGCCGCAGGCGCACCGCGTTCACCCCCGAAACGTACTTGTAGAGCTGCCACGGGGAGAAGTCCTTGCCGAACTTGCGGCTCTCCTTCTGCGTGATGAGGTGGCGCAGCCGGTTGCGCGAGATCCCGAGGATGCTGAGCCAGTGCGGGAACAGGTTCTCGATGACCTTGGGCAGCGGGAACGACGGGTCCTTGAACCCGAGCCACACGAGTTCCGGGTTCTCGTAGAGGAGCGGGATCACCTCGCGGGCCTCGCCCGTCAGCCCGCCCTGGCTGGTGGTGAGCAGGTCCAGGTGCGGGAGCACGACGACCCGGCGCTCGGTGGCCCCGCGCACGGCGTCGCGGAGCTGCGCGATCATCGTCCCGATGAGGCCCATCGGCATCGCACCCTGTTGCGGGTCGCGCTGCCGGCCGTCCAGGTAGATGCACTGCAACTTGGCCTGCCGCAGCCGGTCCCGCACGTTCATGAACAGGTACGGCGCGAGTTCCTTGTCGCACTCGATGAGCGTGGGCAACCCGCGGACGAGCTTGCTGGCCACCTCCGCCAGTTCCGCGCTGTACGCGGCCTCCACGGCCTCCACGGGCGTGAGGTTGGTCGGCAGGTCTTTTTCCGTGATGGTGATGCTCATGGCGTTGGGGTCATTAGTCCTTGGTCGGTGGTCATTAGCGAAACGAGAGCCGCCGGCCGGCGGCGCGCATTGGCACGCGTCGAATGACTCATGACCAATGACTAATGACGGTTACACTTCGACCTTGATCGTCAGCGACCCGCTCTCAGCGTCCTCGCTGATCTCCTTGACGGTGCCCATCTGCTGGGCCTTCTGCTTGAGCGCGTCGCGGGTGACCTGGCTCACCACTTCGGAGATCTCGGGTTGGAGGTCTTGCAGGTGCTTTTCGAGCGCCTGGGTCGCCTTGTCCTGGAGCTTCGATTGCTCCTGGTCGAACTTCTTGTCCAGGTCCTGCTTGAGCTGCTCTTTGACCTTTTCGCGCAGGCTCTTTTCGTTCGGGCCGACGTCGTTGAAGCCGGTCGCCTCGCGCTTCACTTCCTGGTTCACGGTCTCCTGCGTCTCGGCCTTGACGGACACCTCGCCGGAGCAAGGATCGACCTTCACGGTCAACTCGCCGTCCTTGCGGACCATCGTGCCGTCTTCCTGCTCCTCGAACCCGCGCTTCTTGAGTTCA
>DASWYH010001157.1:0-3328 GCA_036405095.1 Gemmata sp.
CGGGCAGCTCCACGCCGCCGATGTCCTTCATCACCTGCATCATCGGCGGCATCATCTTGGCCATGTCCTTCAGGAACGCGGCGGTGTTCGAGGTGCCGGTGGCGCCCCCGCCCTCCCACACCACCACCTTGTCGAACTTCACGTTCGAGATGGCCTTCGCGCTGGCCTCGGCGAGCGCGTCCATGTGTTCGAGCATGAGCAACTGGAACGCCGCCTGCGGGCTGCCGCACGCCTCGATGATCTTCTTCAGCCCCTCGCCCTTCTTGGCCAGGATCTCGAACTGCCCGCGGGCCTCGGCTTCGAGCTTCGCGTAGATCGTCGCGGCCTGGGCCTGGGCCTCGAGCTTGACCCGCTCCGCGGCGGCCTCGGCGTCCACGATCATCTTCGCTTTCTGGGCCTTTGCCGGGGCCTCGAGCGCGGCCCGCTGCTCGGCCTCGACCTTCTCGGCCTCGGCCAGGGCCGCCCGCGCGAGGGCCCGGTTCTGGGCCTCCAGCACCGCGGCCTCGGCCTCGCGCTTCTTCGTTTCGGAGAGCTGGTACCCTTCGGCCCGGCGCACCGCCAGGGTGGCCTGGGACGCGGCCACGTCCGCCTGGGCGACGGCCTCGCCGGTCACCGCCTTGGCGTTCGCCTCGGCCAGCCGGACGCGCTTGTCGCGCTCGGCCTCGGCGATGCGCGCCTCGCGCTCGAACGCGGCCTGCTGCTCGCCCACCTTCTGGTCGCGGTCCAGCTCGGCGATGCGGATCGCTTGCTGCCGCTGGGACTCCTTGATCAGCGCTTCCTGTTCGAGCTGGGCGGTCTGCTCACCGACCTCGCGCTCCTTGTCGAGTTGCGCCACCTTGATGGCCTGCTCGCGGGTCGCCTCGCGGGTGCCGATCTCGCGCACCTTGGTGGCGTTCGCCACCGAGATCGCGCGCTCGCGCTCGGCCTCCGCGACCCCGATCTGCCCCTTCTTTTCCTGCTCGGCGACGTCGATCTTGGCCTGCTGGATCGCGATCGCCGCGGCCTTCCGGCCGATCGCCTCGATGTACCCGCTCTCGTCCGTGATGTCGGTGATGTTCACGTTGATGAGCACCAGCCCGATCTTCTTCAGCTCGGGTTCGAGCGACTTCTGGATGTTCTCCAGGAACTTGTCGCGGTCGCGGTTGATGTCCTCGATCCGCATCGACGCGATCACCTGCCGGAGCTGCCCGAAGATGATGTCGCGGGCCTGCTCCTTGATGTCCTGCGTGCCCAGCCCGAGGAGCCGGATCGCGGCGTTCTGCATGGTCTCGGTGTCGGTGCCGATGGCGACCGTGAACACGCTCGGCACGTTGACCCGGATGTTCTCGATCGAGAGCGCCCCCTTGAGCGGCACCTCGATCTGGATCGGGTCCAGGTTCAGGTAGTCGAAGTCCTGGATCAGCGGGACGATGAACGCGGCGCCGCCGTGGACGCACCGCGCGGCGTTCCCGCCGCCGGTCTTGCCGTAGATCACCAGCACGCGGTTCGACGGGCACCGCTTGTACCGCTTCACGAGGAGCATCACGAGGCCGAACAGGACCAGCCCGGCCGCGAGCGCGGTCACCGCGGGCCACGGGACATCAACGGCGCTCGGCTCGGCCTTCAGTTGCGCGAACAGGGCAAGTGGCAGCATGGTGTGAACTCCGGGGAGTGGGATCGGTTCTTGCCGGAGCGGCGGTGCGGGCGGTCCGCCGCACCACGCACCGCAAAGCGGACAGGGGCTCACGCTCCGGCGCGGGTCACGTCGGCTCGACTTCGACCGTATCCGAGTTGACGATCGCGACGACCTTCACCGGCAAACCGGTGGGCAGCTCCCCCCCGGCGGTTACGGCCTGGTACTCAACGGTCCGGTTCTGGAGCGCCAGGTGAACCTTGCCGGAACCGGTCCGGGCACCCGGGATGCGCAGGTAAACGGTCCCGGTGCTGCCCACCGCGCGGGCGACGCGCACCGTGCCGTCGGATTTGAGCTGCTTGATCGCCCGCATCGCGAGCGCGACGAGGTAGAAGACGGCCGCGCCCGAACCGAACGCGATGCCGAACGCGGCCACATCGCTGGCGCCGTAGTAGCGGGCGGTCATCCCCCCGAGGCCGAAGAACAGCAGCGCCGAGGTGAGGGTGCGCACGGAGAGCATGCCGAACAGCAAGTTCCCGTGCCCGGTGTCGCTGTCGTGGTCGGCGTCGGTATCGGCGTCGGTGTCGTGGTCAACGTCGTGTTCGCTGGCGAACCCGAACATCCCGGCGAACAGCAAGCACACGACGAGGGTACCGCCGGTAATCGCACACACCAGAAATACGGTTTCCATACGGCCTCCGTCGGGTTCCTGCGTCGGGGTTGAGGCGCTGCGCCGAGCGCGGATCGCTTACCGGGGCATTCGCTGGGACACTGCGATGATTTGATAAGTTCGGCGGGGAGTCAACGGAATACCGCCGTTGACCCAATCAGAATTGAGGGCGCAATCGGAAAAGGCCGCAAAATGCGGGCGTTCACACTTCGGGGATTTCGATATCGTCGAGCGGATCGGGGGCGGGTGCGGCGCCGGCCTCGTGTTGTTTCGCTTTCGCGAGTGCGGTCACTTCGGCCCAGTCAACGGCCGCGAAGATCTCTTCGAGGTGCTGGACGACCCCCTGCAAGCTCGCGGAGGCCATCTCGAAATTGGTGTGGGGCGAAAACTCTTTGAAGTGCGCGCGGAAGTGCTCGGCCGCCCGTCGCAGCTTCGGCAGCTTGCCCTTCAGGCGGCGGAGGAAGTCGGCGTGGTCGCCGCGCTGGAACGCGGGCTCGACGGCGCGAATGGTGTCGTACAGCGTCCGCGGCACGTCGAGCATGCCCTCGTCTTCCTGAATCTCGTCCGCGTGCTTCAGGAAGGTGCGGATCATCCACGCGTGCGCGAGGACCGTGTTCAGGCGCGTGACGGCTTCGGTGGCGGTCATGAGCCGCTCGGCGCGGGGCTCGGGTTGTCACCCGGGGGCGCGGCCTGCGCCGGCGCCGCGTGCGGCTTCGCCTTCGAGGCCTCGGCGTCTTCCTTCGATTTGAGCACGAGGAACGTCCCGGCCGCGACGAGCGCGACCCCGACCCACAGCTTCCAGCCCGGCACGGAGAAGTGGAACACGGCCCACTCGCCCGTTTTCGCGTCGGGGTGCCAAACCAAGCTGAGCAGCGTGTTGATGAGCGGCGCGAGGCAGAAGATGAGCGGCGCGATGTAGACGCGGTAAGTGGCCGGGTTGACCCCGTCGGCCTTGGCCGCGTCAACGGCCGCCTTGCTCGCGAAGATCACGCAGATCGCGCCGACCGCCCCGGCCACGCCCGCGAGCCCGCTGAACACGAGGCCCA
>DASWYH010001158.1:0-7329 GCA_036405095.1 Gemmata sp.
GAGTGCGTGCGCGCGTTCGGCGCTGAGGTCCGCGGTCGCAACAACTTGGTGGCCCAGGGCCGCGATCGACCGGGCGCGCTTCCCGCCGATCAGGCCGCAGCCCACGATTCCTACGCGCATTTCTTCCAGCCTCCGCGGTCGTCCGGCGTGATCCGCCGCAGGGTGTAAATGTCGCTCGCCGCCAGTTGTTCGGAGTGCTCGGGGAGGCGCGCCCAGTCGTCCCAGACGGCGCTGAGGAGCCGCCCGGTGATGCCGTCGGACCGGGCCGACGCGAGGAACACGGAGAGTTCCGCGCCCTTTTCGAGCGGCGTGCCGCCCGTGTCGCGGGTCCTGGTCATCTTCTCGAAGAACGCGGCCCCCACCTTCTCCGGCCCGGCGGCAATCAGATCGTCCATGAGGCGCGTGTTGAGCGCGCCGGGGGCGATCGCGTTCACGTCGATCCCGGCCCCGCGGGTCTCTTCCGCGAGGGTCTCGGTGAACCGCACCACGGCCGCCTTGGAGGCCGCGTAGGAGCTGATCCGCGGGAGCGGCGCGGTCGCCCCGCCGCCGGACAGGTTGATGATCTTGCCGTACCCCGCCGCGCGCATGGCGGGCAGGAGCGCGCGGCACATGAGGACGGTGCCGAAGAGGTTGATCTCGACGGCCTGGACCCACTCGGCCCAGTCGCTGTCTTCGATGGGTCCGAACGGTCCGTACACCCCGGCGTTGTTCACCAGGACGCACGGGTTCTCGAGTTCCGCGAGCGCGTGCGCGGCGGTCGCGCGGCAGTCGGCTTCCTTGGACACGTCGGCGACCCGGTGGAGCACCTTCTGTCCCGGGAGCGCCGCCAGCGGCGCGAGGGCCGCGGCCGTTTGTTCCAGCAGCTCGGCGCCGCGGGCGGTGAGCAGCACGCTGGCGCCGGCCCGCACGAGGTGCCCGGCGATGGCCCGGCCCAGTCCCTGGTTCGCCCCCGTAACAACGGCCGACCGGCCGGCGAGCGGCGCGTCCCGCGAGTCCATTCGCTTCCCCCTCTTTGCGTTCTGCACAAGCTGCGGCGTCTATACCCACATGGGCGGGCCGGGGACAAGGGGAACCCAAAACGTTTCGAGAGCCCGGCGGAGGCGCCTCCTCCGGGCTCTCGAACGCGCCGAGGGCCGCCCCGGGATCAGGCCGCGCGCCCGGCGGCGACGTAGCTCACGCCCGGATCGTTCGCGAGCCCGGCCGCGAGGAAGTGGGTCGGGTCGATGACCCGCGGGCGCGCCATCGCCCCGCGCACCTGCGCCGGGGTCAGCGCGCGGTACTCGGGCCACGGGGTCGCGAGCACGCTCACGTCCGCGCCCCGCATCGCCCCTTCGGGCGTGTCCGCGAGTTCCACCCCGGCGATCTCGTCGGCGCTCACCTTGATGGCGGGATCGTGGGCCCGCACCTTCACACCGCGGGACAGGAGCCAGTGGCACAGCTCGACCGAACCGGACCGCCGGAGCGTGTCGGTCCCGGGCTTGTAGGTGAGGCCCAGCACCGCGACCGTCGCGCCCGCGGGCACCCCCGCGAGCTGGTCCCGGAGCCAGTTCTTCTGGCACTCGTTGCTCTCGCGCACGCCGGCGAACAGGTGCGCCGGGCGCCCGTGTTCGGCGGCCAGGTCGAGCAGGAACCCGATGTCCCGGGCCAGCGTGCCCCCGGCGAACGCCGCGCCCGGGGAGAGGTACGCCTTCGGGCCGATGCGCTGTTCGGTCTTGAGCCCGCGCTCCACCTCTTTGGCGTCGGCCCCCACCACCTCGCAGATGCGCGCGAGTTCGTTGATGAACGCAACCGAGGTCGCGAGGAACGCGTTCACCGCGTGCTTGGTCATCTCGGCGGACGCGACCGACATCCACACCCGCGCGCCGCCGAACGGGCTCAGCAGCTCGGCCAGCTTGGCCCGGTCCGCTTCGTCGCACCCCACGACCACGCGGTCCGGTTTGCGGAAGCAGTCGAGCGCCTGCCCCAGCCGCAGGTTCTCCGGCGAACAGGCGACGTGAACGCCGCGGTGCGCCCAGTCCGCCTGGAGCCGCGCGCCGAACCCGACCGGCACCTGCGACGAGATCAGGACGCGCGTTCCGGCCTTGAGGTGCGGAGCAATATCATCGAGCCGGTCGCGGACCCACTGCACGTCCGCGCTGTCGTTCGCGTCCACCGGGGTGTCGAAGCACACCCACACGATTTCGGCATCGGGAACGGCGTCGGCCGCGTCGGTGGTGAACCGCAGCGCACCGGCCGCCTG
Organism: Gemmata sp.; assembly: GCA_036405095.1. GTDB lineage: Bacteria > Planctomycetota > Planctomycetia > Gemmatales > Gemmataceae > Gemmata. The sequence continues at coordinate 2,240 of DASWYH010001158.1, forward strand.
CTGCTCGGCGACGAGCGCCGCGAGCCCGGGCTCGTCCACCGGGGGCTTGTTCGCGCACAGGTTGGTGACGGTCGCCGGGTCCGGGTCGAGCCCGACGACCTCGTGCCCGCCCTCGGCGAGGCACGCGGCCGTCACGCTGCCCAGGTGCCACAGGCCGTACACGGTGACGCGCATGGTGAATTTCCCTGGGACCGCGGGCGTCCCGCCCGCAAAAACGGACACGCTCCGGAGCGACTCTCGGATCTCCCGGAACGAACGACACACGACCGCTTCGGCCGCCCGCCCGCCCGCCCCCCGCTACGCCGCCTTGCGCGATTCCAGCACCCACGGGTTCGCGCGGAGGTAGTCGAGCGTGCGGACCACCGCGTCGCGGATGCTCAGCTTCTGGCGCCAGCCGAACGACTTCAGCTTGGTGGTGTCGAGGAAGATGAACGGGCTGTCGCCGATCCACCCGCGCGCCCCGCCGGTGTGGTTCACCTTCGGGCTCAGGCCCAGGCGCGTGCAGATCCAGCCGAGCGAGTTGTCGACCTGGCAGTACTCGTCGGCGCCCAGGTTCACGACGTTGACCGGGTCGGTCGCCTTCGCCACCACGGTGAAGATCGCGTCGACGCAGTCCTGCACGTACAGGTAGCTCTTGCGCTGCTGGCCGTCGCCGAGGACCTCGATCTGGTGCGGGTTGGCGAGCAGCTTGGCGTAGAAGTCGAACACGTGGCCGTGGGTGTACCGCTCGCCCAGGATCGACACGAACCGGAAGATGAACGCCTGGAACCCGAACCCGGTCGCGTAGGCCGAGATGAGCCCCTCGCCCGCCACCTTGCTGGCCGCGTAGAGGCTCGTCTGGATCGGGAACGGCGCGTTCTCGGGGGTCGGGAACACCTCGGCCTCGCCGTACACCGAGCCGGTGGACGAGAACCCGATCCGCTTCACCCCGTTCAGCCGCATCGCTTCGAGCACGTTGAACGTGGCGACGGTGTTCTGTTGCAGGTCGCGGTCGGGGTGGTTGGTGCCGAACCGCACGTCCGCGTTCGCCGCGAGGTGGAACACGAAGTCGTGCCCGGCGACGGCCCGGGTCAGCACCGGCTTGTCGAGCAGGTCGCCCTCCACCAGTGCGAACCGGTCGCTCTTGAGCGCCTCCGCCAAGAAGGGCCGCTGGCCGGTGCTGAAGTTGTCGAACGCGGTCACGTGGTGCCCGTCCGCGAGGAGCCGATCGACGAGGGTGCTGCCGATGAACCCGGCGCCGCCGGTGACGAAATACTTCACGCTGCCCTCCGTTGCGTAGCGGGTTGCGAGGCCGCGGGCGCCCCGCGGCCCTTCTTCTCGGCGCACAGCAGAACGCTCGTGCCCACGGGGAGCGGGACCCGCCGCTCGGCGGCGAGGAGCCCGTTGAGCACGCGGGACACGAGCGAGGTGCCGCCCCCGACCTTCGCCACCGGGTACGGCTTCCGCAGCCACTTGCTGTACGCCAGACACACCGGGATCAGCGTGCCGCCGAAATAGCGGAGCTTCTGCACCGTACAACTGTCGGACACGAGCCGGCGCACCATCGCCTTGTTGTACCGGCGGAAGTGCCCGAGCTGCTCGTCGTGGTAGCCGAACAGCCACTGCCCGGCGGGCACGGTCACCAGCACCAGCCCCCCGGGGCGCACCAGCGCGGCCATCCGCTCGAACGCGGTGCGGTCGTCCTCGATGTGTTCGAGCACGTCGGTCGAAACGGCCACATCGAAGTCGGCCGCGCCGGTGTAGCCCTCGATCGTGGACACGACGAACGTGCTGTCCGGGAACCGGTCCCCGGCCCGGTCGCGGGCGAGCTGGATGTACGTGGGGTCCGGGTCCACGCCGACGACCTTGTGGCCGGCCGCGGCCAGCAGGTTCGACAGCTCGCCGGACCCGCACCCGGCGTTGAGCACCCGCAGCCCCGGCCCGCGGGCGGCGAGCCAGCGGAGCAGCACGGCGTACTTGGTGCGCGCGTACACGTCCCCGGACTTCGCCAGGAAGTCGTCGTACTGGGCCTGGTTGAACGTGGGCGCCCCGGCGGGCGGGATCGTCTCGGGCATCGGTCAGTGCCTCCCGGTTGGGTCCAAGGTCAGGCCGCCAAGGGGACCGCCCCCAACGGGCGCTCGCGCGGGACGAGGGTCAGCCCGATCACCAAGTTGCACCACGTCGCGGGGACGAAGCGGAACGGGTAGAAGCGGCGGTCGGTGACGACGAAGTACGGGTCCAGTTCCGCGAGGATCTCGTGCGGCCGGTTCACGTGCTCGCGCTCGATGAACCACTTGTACGACTGCTTGTACCGCTTCTCGAAGATGCGCTGCGCGGACATGCGGCGGGCCAGCGAGTAGGCGGCGCTGCCCTCGCACGGGATCACGATCGAGAACACCCCGCGCGCCTTGTCGCACAGCCGGTACATCTCGCGGGCCGCGGCCGGCAGGTTGGGCAGGTGCTCCAGCACGTGGATCGCCACGATCCGGTCGAAGTGCCCGTCCGGGTGCGGGAGCCGCTGCTGGCAGTCGCCGGTGACCGTCTGGATGCGCGGGAACCGCGCGCGAATCGCGGCGCTCATGTTCTCGCGCAGCTCCAGCGCGTGGTACCCGGCCTCCTGCGCGGGGGTCAGCTTCTCGTACTCGAGGTGCTCGCCGATCCCGGCCCCGATCTCCAGGGTGCGGTGGAACCCCGCCGGCGCGGTCCGCACGGGGTACGAGTGGTTGAACCGGTCGATCACGCCGAACTTCTTGGGCAGCACCTCGTGCCAGTGCTTCACGAAGTCGTCGCTGATCCGCTCCTGCTCGGGCGTGAGCGGCGGGAACGTCTTGGGCCATGTCGCCATCGGTACTCCTGTCGAAAACGTTGCCCCGACTCACACCCGGGGCGCGGCCCCGCGGCCAGCGGGGGCCGCGCGGCGCCCGCCGAAGCGGATGCGGAACAGGTCTTTCAGGTTCTTCCAGTTGCCGGACACCAGTTTCAGCCGGGTGTCGCCGTCGTCCTGCCACGCGACCCCGATCTCCTTCACCTGGTACCCGGACCGCACCGCCAGGGAGAGCACCTCGACGTCGAACATGTACCCGTCGATGCGCTGGCGCGAGAACAGGTCGCGGGCCACCCCGGCGCGGAAGAACTTGAACCCGCACTGGGTGTCGCCGATCCCCCGCAACCCGATCAGCGGGCGCATCACCATGCCGAACCCCTTCGACCCGATGCGCCGGTACCACGGCTGGCGCACCCGGATGTTCGCCCCGGCCGCGGCCCGCGACCCGATCACCACGTCGAAGCCCCGGTCGAACCAGGGGCGCACCTTCTCGAACTCGTCGATGGCCACCTTGTAGTCCGCATCGAGGAACCCCACAAGGTCACCGGTCGCGGCCAGGACGCCCTCGCGCACGCCCCGCCCCTTCCCGCGGCGCTGGGGGGCGCCCATCACGGCAACGGGCAGCTCGCCGGCGAGTGCCGCCGCCGCCTCGCGGGTCCCGTCAGTACCATCGGCGCAGACGAGCAGCTCGTAGGTGATCCCGCGCGGCTCCAGGTACGCCCGGATCGCGCGCAGGGTGCGCTGGATCGTGGCCACCTCGTTGAACGCGGGGATCACGAGACTCAGTTGCGGTCGCGCGAGCATCTTGGCCACCTTCGAGGGTAAACGGGTCACTTGGCGGGCTCGAACCCCACCGACTTCAACTGGATACCGATCGTCCGCCCGTCCGGGGGCGGGAGCGCCTGGGACCGCGCGACCCGGCACTCGACCCACCGCAAGGGGGCGCCGGCCGGCACGGGAGCCCGGAGCTCGAAATCTCCGGGACCCAGCACCTTCCGGGCGACCTCCGCTCCATCGACCAGCAGCGCCACCTCGGTGCGGAAGTCCGCGCTCGTGAACCCGGGCACGCACCCGCGCAGCACCACGTCCCGGTCCGCGGCGGGGTGCCGCAGTTGCGCTTTGAACGTCGGGGCGGCCCACCCGTCGGCGGAGATGCCGACCTGCTGCAACTTCGGGTGGGCCAGGTCCCCGGGGAAGGCGGCCAGCTTCTCGAGCGGGTGCGCCTTCCACTCGTCGCGCGGCTCGAACCCCACGGAGTGGACCCGAGCGACCACCCGGCGCCCGTCCGGAGCGGCCAGCGGCTGGTCGTTTGAGAACCGGTACTCCACCCACCGCGGGCCGGGTCCGGCCCCGCCCGGCGCCCGCACCTCGAACGCGCCCACCCCGAGCGTGCGGGTCTCCACCGGCGCGCCGTCTACCAGCACGGTCAGCTCGGTCCGGAACTCCGTACCGCCCCCCGGCACCTCGGGCACCTCGCCGCGGAGCACCACCTCGGTCTCGCCCGAGGGCGCCGTCAGGCGGACCTTGAACGCCTTCGCCGTCCACCCTTCCTCGGACAGGCCCGAGTACTCCAGGTGCGGGTGGGCGAGCCCGTCGGGGAACGCCGGCACCGCGGCCGGCGGCCGGAACGCCGCGTACTCGGCCTCGGAAAGCACCGACAGGTCGCGGCACAGGGTGGCCATCTTTTCGACCTGGATCCCGTACCGCCGGACCGAGTTCGGCTCCCACCCCTCGCGGGTCAGTTCCATCCGCAGGGTGCGGGCCCCGCCGTCGGTGCCCGGTTCGACCGGCGGGGACACGAGCCGGGCCGACCCGCGCCCGGTGAAGGTGAGCGGGACCGCGGTGGCCCCGATCACGGTCACCTCCGGGAGCCGCCCCTCCCACTCGCGCGGCCCGTTCGCAACGGCCAGCACCGCCCGCACCTTCGGGCTCGGGTTGAGGACCTGGAACGTGAGGTGGCGGCCGAGGAACGCGAGCCGCCCGTGCCCCGGGAACTGTTGGTCGTAGAGCGGCCCGTAGGACGCCAGCTCGGCCCCCGGGTGGAGCGGCGGGGGCACCGGGCCGAGGTGCAATTTGGACCGCCCGCCCTCGCGGAACACGAGGTGGTTGCGCACCTCGCGCAGCGGGCGGACGATCAGGTTCGCGGACGTCTCGTCGGCGTACCGCGAGTAGTTCAGCGCCGACAGCCCCGGCCCGGCGGACACCAAATAGTCGCCCGGGGCCGGGGCGGTGACCCAGTCCGGGGTGCCCCCGTACAGCGCCTCGGACCACGGGCGCTCGCCCTCCA
>DASWYH010001159.1:0-7488 GCA_036405095.1 Gemmata sp.
TCAGCACCTACCTCACGCTCGCGCTGGCGTGCGTCGCGATCGGGTACGCGCAGGCCCCGCTGCTCCCAGAAGCAGCGGGGTTCGCCGGGCTGGCGGTCGGGGCGCTCGGGGCGCTGTACTTCATCGAGTCGCGCGCCGCGCGCCAGGCGGCCGGTGAACGCCGCGGCGGGCGGGGGCGCGTGGGCCGGTGCGCCGGTTGCCTCCGCTAACGGGGTGAGCGCTTCGCGCAGGTCCTCCTCTGCGCTCGCCGAGGCGACCCCGCACCCGGGGACGGCGACCGTGACGGGGCTGTCGAACGCGCGGCGCCACGTGAGCGCGATCGTGACCGCGAGGCTCAGGGCCGCTTCGAGCCGCTCGCGGTCCTCGGGGGCCGGGGCCTCGGGGAGCCACGGCTCCACGACCAGCACGAGTTCCGGGGACGGGGCGGTGTCGTACTCGCGCACCATCGGCTCGCCGCGCCGGGCGGTCGTGCGCCAGTGGAGGTCGCGGATCGGGTCGCCGGTGCGGTACGCGCGGACCCCGCGCACCTCCGCCCGGTCGGTGGTGACCCGCCGGAGCACCTTGCGGGCGCGGCCGTTCCCGCCGGCCTGGCGCGCGACCCACCGGCGGAGGCCGTCCGGGTCGGCCAGGCCGGGGCGCGGGAGGACCACGAGCGCCCCGCTCCCGTCGGCCGCCCGCTGGCACGTCACGAACCCGAACGGGAAGCTCGACACGAGCGTGAGCGGCCCCGCGAACCGGCCCCGGGTGGGGAACTCGCGCGACGCCTTGCAGTCGAGCGCCCGGCCCGCCGGGACGCGGTACGCGAGGAAGTTCGTGGTGCCCGCGGGCGACCGGTCCTCGACCGTCACGGTGACCGGGCGCGGGGCGTCGTTGGTGACGCGCACCCCGTGCTCGGAGCGCTCCCCGGCGAACAGCGGCGGCACCGCGAGGCGGTGGGCACGTACCCGGGCCACGTTCCGGCGGGCCAGCAGCCCGTTCAGCAGCACCAGGAGCAGCATCACGTAGACGATGACCAGGACGAGGTTGATGCTCTTGTACCACGCGAGCGCGCCGACCGCGACCGTGACGCCGAGCCACAGCAGGCCGCTCGGCGTGAGCTGGAGCGGGGGAACGGTGGGGCCGTCCTCGGTGCGCCTCATGCGGGCACCTTGAGTTTGGCGAGGATCTCGCGCACCACCGGGCCGGCGTCGGGGTGGCCCCCGGCGGCCCAGCTCCGGGTGACCAGCCGGTGCGCGAGGACCGGTTCCGCGAGGACCTTTACGTCGTCGGGCACCGCGTAGTCGCGGCCCCGGGTGACCGCGAGCGCCTGTACCGCGCGGTAGAGCGCGAGGGCGCCGCGGGTGCTGGCCCCGAGCGCCAGCTCCGGGTGCGTGCGGGTCGCGCCGATGAGGTCGAGTATGTAATCGGCGATGGCCGGGTCGATGCGCACCGTGCGCACGTGCGCCTGGAGCGCCATCACGTCGGCCGGGCGCAACACGGGCTGGAGGTTCTCGACCGGTTCGCCGGCCCGGTGCTGGGTGAGGATCGCGCGCTCGGCGTCGCGGTCCGGGTAGCCCACCTTCACCCGCAGCGTGAACCGGTCGAGCTGGCTCTCCGGGAGCGGGTACGTGCCCTCGAACTCGTGCGGGTTCTGGGTCGCGACGACGAGAAAGGGCGGCCCGAGCGGGCGGGTGTTCCCGTCGACGGTCACCTGCCGCTCCTGCATCGCTTCGAGCAGGGCCGACTGGGTCCGGGGGGTGGCGCGGTTGATCTCGTCGGCGAGCACGATTTCCGCGAACACCGGACCGGGCTGGAACAGGAACTCGCCCGTTTGCGCGCGGTAGATGGTGACCCCGAGCAGGTCGCCCGGGAGCAGGTCGGGTGTGAACTGGATGCGGTTGAACTTGCACGCGAGGCTGCGCGCGAGGGCTTTGGCGAGGAGCGTCTTCCCGACCCCCGGAACGTCATCGAGGAGCAGGTGCCCGTCGGCGAGCAGCGCGACGCACGCGAGCCGCACCACGTCGGGTTTGCCGAGGAACACACGTCCGACGTTTGTCTGAAGTGTTTCGAGGAGCGCCGCCAGCTCGCGCGGCGAATGTGCGGTCGGGGAACCTGCAGTGGGCATGCGCACGGTCTCGCGGCGGAGTGGGCGACCGCGTTAGTATACGCCCGGCCCGGCCCGGCGGTGCGGACAACCGGGTTACAGGGGGGCCGCTCACTTCCGAAGCCCTTCCTGCGCCCTGTAGGATCGGTGTGAGCTGGGTATTTGGAGTGTGGCCCGCTTGAAACGGCTGTTGCGTTCGCGGCCCGTTGGCCTTCGCGAGCCGCGAACGCGCGGGCGCCGGACCTATCCCGATTCAGAAGCCCGCAGCGCACCTGGGTGGGCACTACTTCTTCGGCCCGAACTTGTCCACGTTCTTGGTCGCGGTCTCACACGCCTTGGCGAATTGCCGCCCAGCGGGCCGACCCAGTCGCGTACCATCTTGGTGATCTTCTCCCCGGCCTTCTTCGGGCTGCCGCGCCGAATGGCGGAGCTGGGTCATAAACTGACGTGGAAACTCACGGTGAACTTCTACCGCCGCGCGAACGGCCGGGTCGCCGGGTTCCCGTTCCGCGTTGACATCCCGTCGAACGGGGGGCGCCACAATGATCCTCAACGTTCAGCGGGAGGCGCTGTTCCAGGTCGCCAAGGGTCGCGCGGTAACCGATACCACGCGTGAGTCGGCGCGCTGCTCTTGCTGAGCGGTGAGAGCGCGTCCGATAGGGAGCACCGGGTGCTCCCTATCGGACGCGCTCGCTGCCGGGGCGCCCCCGGTTGCGCGCGTCGCTCGTGCTCGGGTTCCAGCGAGCCAGCCGGGCGCCCGGCGGCGGTGTAGAATCCCGGAGAGCTACCCCCGCGACGGGGTCTTGGAGATCAGCCGATGGCGTGGGTCACGATGGGAGGCATCATTCTCATCGGCGCGGGGCTGGTGTGGGAAGGGACCAAGGGGCTCATCGCGGCGCCCCACCGGGAGCGAACAGCGTCCAGGGGTATGGCATGTGCCACGCTCGCGGTTGGGGTGGCGGTTGTGATCGCGGGCGTTGCGATCTCGCTCTTGGCCTTCTAACCGCCGAACCCATTACCCGCCCCAGAACGGTTGCCACCGGTCGCCCGCCGCAAGCACCTCGTTCGGCCGGAACCGGCCCTTGTACTCCAGCGACCGGCACCCCTCCACGAAGTAGCCCAGGTACACGTGCGGGAGCTCCTCTTCGGCCGCGACCCGCAGCGCCGAGAGCACGTTGAACGTTCCCAGCGAGCGCTCGCGCGCGTCCGGGTCGTGGAAGAAGTAGATCAGCGACAGCCCCTCCGGGAACCGGTCCACGTAACCCACGCCCACCAGCTTCTCACCCAGGTAGTAGCACCATTCCTGTGTGACGAACGGGTTGTCGACAAAAGATTCCGCGTAATCGGCCGCGCTCTTCGAGCCGTGGGCCGACCAGCCCACGTGTTCGGCCTGGAACGTGTGGAACCGGTCGTACAGGTCGAGCTTTTCGTCCGTCACTTCCGGCATGCCGATTTCGAGCCGCACCTGGGCCTCGTTGGCCGCACGGCAGCGGCGCTGCGAACGGTCCGGGCGGAACGCCGCCACCGGAACCCGCATCGACTGGCACGCGGTGCAGGCCGGGCACGTCGGTCGGAACAGCGAGAACCCGAACCGCCGCCACCCGGCCTTCAGGCGCTCCTGGTACTCCTCGACCGTGAGCCGGCCGACGATTTCGTAGGTGAGCGCGGAGTGCCGGTCCGGGAGGTAGCTGCACCGGGCCGGCGCGCTCGTGAAGACGAACAGTGATTCCATGCGCCCCCCGGTTGTGGTCGCAGCGCCGACCCGGTGCGACGAAGCCCCGTGAGGGAATTGTAATTCCCGTCGTTTCAAGTGGTCAATATTCAGTGGTCAGTCCCGAGTGAAGCCGGTTCCGTGGCATTTCCAATCCCGGTGCTTGCTTCGCGCCTGTTTGGCTCACGGATAACTGACCACCGAGCGCTTGAAACGACTGAATTCAACCGGCCACCGGGTGGGGCGCAAAAATCGGCGCGCGAAGGGCGTTGTGAACCGCGGGCGGGCACCGCATATTAACAGCACCCCACGAGGCGCCCGACATGTCGTTCGATCCCCAGCTCCATGTGCGCTCCGCCGTCCGCGACCACTTCGCCGCCCGGGCCGCGCAGTTCCCGGACCTCGTGCCCCGCCTCGACGCGTTCTTCGCGGCCCCGACTCTGGAGAGCGGCACCCGGTTCCTCCGCGCGTACTTCCGCGGGCACCGCGTCGGGGACATCGAATCGCTGCGCACGGCCGCGTCCGTCTTTGCCGACAAGCGGGTCGTGCGCGCGATCGTGGGTTCCGTCCTGAGCGACGAAGCGGCCCTGGCGAAAATCGCGGCACGGTCGTACCCGCACCCGATTGGGTTCGACAAGCTCGTTCTCGACGACGACCGCGAGACGGGCTTCAAGTTCCGGCTCCACGTGTACTGGCGCGGGGCCAACTTCGCCTCGCTCGAGCGGCGCCACCTGCACCGGTTCGAGATGGCATCCGCGATTGTCACCGGGGAGCTGACGAACCACCTGTGGCACGTCACCGACTTCCGGCCCGCCGGCGCGCTGCTCCCGGCCGTCGCTCTCGCGCCGGCGGCGGAGCCCCAACAGTCCCGGCGCGTGATGTCGGCCTACGCGGGCTACCGCCGCGACCCCAGCGGCGAACTCCGCAAAACGTACCTGGGCGAAGCCACCCTCGAGCGCGGCCCGTCCGAAACGTTCACCTCGGGAGACGCCTACGCCCAGGCCCTCGAAGACGCGCACTTCGTGGAAACGAACGCCGAAACCGGGTTCGCCAACGGCGACTTCTGTTCAACGGTGTACATCCACGGGCCGGCACTGCGCGACCGGGCCGGGCGGGCGCTGCCCGTTCTGTTTGAGGAGCACCCCCTTCCCGACGACGACGCGCTCGTCGGCACCATCCCTTCGCTCCCGGTTGAGCACCTGCGCGCGTGCCTGGTTCGCTACCGCGACACCCTCGACGAGATCCTGAGGTTCTACGACTGGCTCTACGACCCCAAGCACGGACGCAACCTGTCGGTCGGGATGATCGCGGGGTACTTGCTGTGCGAGGCGTTCCGCACGCCCCACGCGATCGACGCATTCGAGCGGCGCTACGACGCGAGCAAAGCGGTTCTGGAACAGCACGAGCGGCTCGTGCGGGACGTGATCGAGGGCCGCACCGCCCCCGACCGGCTCCGGGCCGACGACCGCACCACGCGCTACGTGCGCTTGTTGCTCGCGAAAGCGCAAGCGTACCACAAGGGGCCGCGCGAGTGGCTCGGCGATTACGGGGGGCTGACCCGCGAGATGTGGAGGTACTTCGGGGCGATCCGGGGCGAGGTGCACCCGCGGATCACGGTGCTGAAGCCGATCTGGGACCGGGTCGTGAAGCGGAAGCTCCCGGGCGGGATGCATCACGGGCACATTGGGGCGCTGATCGAGGCCGCGTTCGAGGCCAACGCCATCGCGCTGAAGCACTTCGAAACGCACCTCGTGGCGACCTTCAAGGACGAGCACAACATCGCGAGCGTCGTGGACGACGAGATCGAGGCGCGCGTCCGGGAGGTGTTGAAGGAGCACTTCCCGACGTACCGCTTCTGCGGCGAGGAGCACGGCGACGCCGACCGCACCGCGCCGGCGCCCGGGGCGCGCCGGTTCCTGGTCGATCCGCTCGACGGGACGCGCAACTTTTTGGGCCGGCGGCACGAGTTCGGCACCGCGCTCGCGTGCCAGGAGTGGACCGGGGCCGGGTGGTCCACGACGGACGGCGTGGTCACGCACCCGGCGTCCGGGCGCATCTTCTGGGCCGAGCGCGGGCAGGGGGCGTTCGTCATCGAGCGGAGCGACCTGGAGCGCCGCGCGGTGGCGCTCGCGGCGCCGGTGGACGACCGCCGCCCGCTCGCGCACCAACTGATCGACTACTCCGCGCGGGGGCTGGACCTGGACGCGCAAACGGCCGTGTTTCGCGAGTTGGTGGTGCAAGGGGCCGCGATCCGGAACAGCGGATCGGTGGCCCTCATTCTGGCCCACATGGCCGGGTGCGGCGGGGCGGGGGCGATCATCACCGCGAAGGACCACGACGTTGAAGCCGGGCGGCTGATCGCCCACGAGGCCGGGGCGTGGGTGACGCAACTGGTGTTCTCGTCGGGCGGCGAGACCCGCACGTGTACGGTGGCGGGCGCCGACGCCCGGGTTCACGACGCGCTCGTGGAGCTGGTCCGGGCACAAATCGAGAAGCACGGCGGGGAGTTGGGCGACGAGACGCTGACCCCGCCCCCGGTGGGGGGCGCCCGATGAGACGAACCGGCCGGGTCGCGTCTGGTGCTCGTTCCCTGGGACCGCGGCCGTCCCGGCCGCTTGGTATCCCGCAGGTGAGCGCGGCACAGGTGCGCGTTGCGCCCCGGACGGACCACCCCGAACAGCGAACCGGAGCTACGCCGAGCCACAACGCCCGTGGCGCTGCGGCTGTCCCGGCCGCTTGGTATCCCGCAGGTGAGCGCGGCACAGGGGCGCGTTGCGCCCCGGATGGCCGCCCGAGCGGCGAACCGGAGCTACGCCGAGCCACACCGCCCGCGTCGCTGCGACCGGGACGGCCGCGGTCCCAGGGGAGCCCACCCGCCGAGACCCGATACCACCCGTTCACCGCTTCGGTGCCCTTCTCTCACGGGACCGCAACCGGGACCGCGGGCATGGTGCGCAACCGCGCGCTGCCGCGGGCGTAGCCCCCGTCGCACGGGCTGAGCGCCGGCGGCGCGTACATCCAGTTGGGGCCGCCCTCGCCGTCCCGCCGCCCTTCCTCGTACAGCCGCTGCATGAGCGCCTGGTCGAAGCTCACGGGCGAGTCCGCGCTGATGTCCGCGTCCTGCCTCAGCGCGATCATGTGGTACCGCATCCCGGCGAACCGCGCCTGCCAGTACATGTTGGCGAGTTCCGCGCGGCAGTGGGCGGCGAGGATGGCCGCGGTGCTCGCGCCCAGCACCGGGAGGATGCGGCGCCGGACCGGGCCTTCGTCCGGGTACAGCTTCCCGGCCACGATCGCGTAAAAATTTGGCCCGGTGAACGCCGGGGGCACCCCGGGCTCACCCGCGGCGCTCATGAACACGTTCGGGGGCACGAACAGCGGCGCGGTGATGCCCCCGTCCGTGTGGAACTCGGTCACCTGTTGGCCGTCCACCTCGATCCGGAACGGCACCGGCGGGGCCACGCCCGGGATCGACGCGGACGCAAGGATCACGTCGCGGAACAGCGCGCACCCTTCGGGGCAGGGGCGGCACGCGATCGCGCCCATGTCCCAGATCACCGTCCGTTTGGTGCGCAGGTCCGTCGTCCCGACGTACAGCCGGCGGCCCTTCCGGTGCTCGGCCGCGATCGTCTCCATCAGCGGCTGGTCCACCTGCGAGTCGATCAGCTTTTTGAGCGGGGCAGAGGTGGCGAGC
>DASWYH010001160.1:0-6173 GCA_036405095.1 Gemmata sp.
CGCTGCTGTGCGGTTCGGCGCTGCTCCAGATTTACGTGCCCCAGCGCCCGTACCTTGCGGCCGGGCTGTGGCTCGCCGCGGTCGTGCTGCTCCCCGTGTACGGGCTGGTCGCGCTGCGCGACCCGACCCGCTCGCCCCAGGACCGCATCGCGGGCACGTACCTCGTGCCGGTGTAAGGGGGACTCACGTCTCGCCGAGCAACACCCGGAGCACCCAGCGGCCGTCGATATCCGGATCGCCGGTGCGGCACGCATCGAGCAGGTCGGCGTGGGTGCAACCCGCGTCTTGAAGTGCGTCTGCCAGAATCGGGAAGGCGTCGGCGCGGCCCTCGTTGCGGATCGCGAGAGCGAGGGCGCGGGCCGTGCGGTCGTTCGCGGCGAGCCAACCCGTCACACTCTTCTTGGTCGGAACTTTTCTGTTGCGCACCCAGTTGCGCGTGTATTGCAAGACCGCGCCGGGGGGATCGGGGGTCACAACGGGCGCTGCGGGCGGCGGGGTGTAATCGCCAATTTCGGACGGATCGAAACTGTAGCGCTTCTCGACCCAAGCCAGCCATTCGGTGAACGAACCAGCAACCGGACGCAACGACCGCACACTGTTGAGCGCGAAAATGCGGCACTCGTGCCGTTCGGCGTCGGTCACCTCCGGCGGCTGGAACAGAAACGTACCCGCCCCCTCGTCGTCGTCACCGGCGAACGCGACGAGGTTCCCGAAGGCCGTCGTTTCCCGCGACCCGCGCGGCAGGTCCGAGCGCCCGGATGTCGTTTGCGAAGGGCGCGGGCCGGACCGCCGATAGAGGAGCGGCAGTTCGTCCGGCGCGGCGTGCCGGGCGCGCAAGCCGCGGGACCGGCCCAACACGGTGAACCAGTTGTCGGACGGACTCGACAGCCCCAGCAGATTGATGCGGATCCCGACGAGCGGCTCGACCTCGATTGCGCCGCCCAGCCCGAAGCGCTCCGCGAACGCGCGGTAGCTGAGCGGGAACTTGAAGTTCAGCTCCGCTTCGACCGCGTCGAGTTCGGCGGCGGTCGTTCGCGGAGCGTACACCTTGCCGGGGTGCCAAACACAGCGAACCCGATCGAACACCGATCCGGTCGCGGGCACGTGCTTCCGTTTCGCCACGGCGCCGACCTCCTCGACGGAATCGGTTTTCGGAACCCGAGCGCACTTCTGCAGTGCCCCTCGCCCCCGGACGGCGCGGGGCTCGCACCGCGGCCTATTTCAGCTCTTTGATGTAGATATTGCGGAAATCGACGCGGATGTTGTAGCTCTGGAACCCGATGTGCCCCTTCTCGCGCTTCAGCCCGGGGTGGTTCTTGTCGGCCTTCGCCTTGTAGTCGTCGAGGTTCGCGTTCACCAGTTCCACGTCGTTCTGGGTCACGGTCACCTTGCGGCCGTCGCACACGATCTTGACCGTGTTCCACTCGCCGATCTTCTTGTTCTTGGCGGCCTTCGCGGGCTGCACGTCGTAGATGGAGCCGGTGTGCTGGTACTCGGCGAGCTTGCCCGGCCAACCCTCGTCGTCGATGAGCTGGATCTCCATTCCCGCGTAGGCCGGGTCGCCCTGAGCCGGCGTGCGCAGCCCGACCCCGCTGTTCCCGCCCTTCTTCGCCCACCGGTACTCGCACCGGAACTCGAAGTTGGCGTACTCCTTCTCGGTCAGGAGGTAGCCGCCGCCGCCGCCCTTGCACGCGATGACGCCGTCTTCAACGGCCCACACGTCGGCCTTCCCGTTGGGCTTCCAACCGGTGAGGGTCTTGCCGTCGAACAGGCGGGTGAAGCCCTCGGGCACCTTTTCGGCCGCTTTGGGCTTCTCGTCCGCGCGGAGGGCCGCCGCGCAAACCGCGACCGCTAAAACGCTGAACCGCAACGCCGTTTTCATCAAACTGGTTCCTGGAGGGAGACGCCGCGCGCAGCGCGGCCGGTGGTGGGTGGGCACGACGACATCTTACCCGCCGGGCGTAGAATGGCACGGGAGAGGCACCGGGAGAACACATGCGCCGATTCATGATGAAGTCGAAACTGCACCGCGCGACCGTGACCGAGACCAACGTCGATTACGAGGGCAGCCTGACCATCGACACGAACCTGCTCGAAGCGGCGGACATTCTGCCGCACGAGCAGATTCACGTTTGGGACGTGACCAACGGCACGCGGCTCGTGACCTACGCGCTCGAAGGCCCGCGCGGCAGCGGGGTGATTTGCGTGAACGGGGCCGGCGCGCACCTGATCCGCACCGGGGACGTGGTCATCATCGCGACGTTCGCCGAATTTGAAGACGCCGAAGCCCGCAAGCACGCCCCCCGGGTGGTGTTCATCGGGCCGGAGAACACGATCAAGGGGGCGATTTGAGTTCGGCCGGCGCCGCCGGATCAAGCGGGCCGAACAGCACCAAAAGCGCGAACGCGAGCGCCCCGGCGGGCCGGTAGAAGTTGAAAACCGGGTTCGCGCTGTCGATCGGGATCGTTTGAATCACCAAGAGTACCAGCGCGCCCCACGCCCACAGGGCCCGGCGCGCGGTGAACAGTTCGCGGACCCACGGCACCGCGATCGCGAGCATCAGCAACTCGTAAGCGAGCACCTGGCTGCACACCGCGCCGCCGGCAACCGCCGCCGCGCACGCCCACGCCGCCGACGGCTTCCGGCCGGCTGCCCCACAGCGCCCGAGCACCAACCCGCCCCACACCAGGTAGCCCGCAAGGGTCGTGGTCGCAGTCAGCTCGATGAGCGGACCACCGCACGACACCACCAACCGGTTCCAACTCGTGATCTGCGAGTTTCGCTCGGCCTGGTTGTAAAGGACCGCTTTGTGCCCCGTCGGCAGGTAGTCGAGATAGTCCCGGAGGAACAGCGGCGACCCGCCCGCGACGGTGGCCCCGATCAGGTTCAAGCCCGCGACCAGAGCGACCAGAGCCGTGGCGCGCCTCCACCCGCCGAGATACCACGCGAGCGGGACCAGCGGCAGGGCGACGTGCGGTTTCACGAACGTCAGCGCCCACAGGACGACCCCGAGCGTGGGGCGGTTGCGCGAGAAGCACCACAGCCCCACCGCAACGCACCCGACAGACACGATGGTCACCTGCCCGACGATCACGATCGCCAGCACGAGCGGATTGAGGACGAGCAGGAACGGGACAATGCACCCCACCACGCCCTCGCGCGGCGCGTTCGGGCTGCGGAAGAGGTCGGGCAGGGTCGCGATCCCGGCCGCGGCGAGTCCGAGCACGGTGCCCCACGCCACTTTCGCGAGGGACCACGACACGAGCGCGAACGGGGCGAACACGAGGATCGCCAGCGGCGGCAGAAAGTACCCGCAGTTGCGAACGAAGCTGTCTTCCTTCGGCGCCGGGTCCGGGAACTGGGCCTCAGCGAGGTGGCGGATGCGGTCGAGGTCGTAGGGCGATTCGCCGCGCAGCCCGATCTCGGACCCCGCGCGGTAGATGAACAGGTCCGGGAAGTTGTTCGTAACGAGCGCCTGATAAACGCCGAGAACCCCGAGCAGGAGCGCGGGGGCGAAGCGGAGCAAAACTAACCCTCCCCCCGGCCCCCTCCCGGAAGAGAGGGGGAGAGAAGAGGCTGCGGAATCGCGACCCGAACCCGATGGGCTTGGCGCTTCTTCCGAACTCCCCCGCCCTTCAGGGGGGGGGGGAGGAGGTTCCGCGCGCTCAGCCACCGAACGCCTCCGGGAGCAGCAGCACGGCCGGGGCCTGGAGGTGCCGCACGACCGCGTTTCCGAACGCGGCGCCGACGGCCCCGTCCACGATGCGGTGGTCGAACGAGAACGATAGGAACACGATGTCCGAGGGCTTGAGGTTGCCGTTCGCGTCGTAGGTGGGGCGCTTCACGACCTTACCCACCCCCATGATCCCGACCTCGGGGTGGTTGATGATCGGGGTCGAGATCAGCCCGCCGATCCCGCCCACCGAGGTGACGGTGAAGGTGCCACCGCGGAGGTCTTCGATCTTACTGCGCCCGGCTTTCGCGTCGCTGCTCAACCGCTCGATGTCGGCGGCGATCGTGGCGAGGTCTTTTTTGTCCGCGTCCCGCACGACGGGCACCATCAAACCCGTCGGGGCCGCGACCGCGACCCCGATGTTGTACCGGTCGTGTAACACCACCTCGCCCGCGGCCTCGTCGTAGGTACTGTTCACGATGGGCACCTCGCGCAGCGCCCGCACGACGGCCTTGACGAAGAACGCGAGGTAAGTGAGCTTCACGCCGGCCTTCGCGAGCGGCTCGCGCACCTGGTTGCGGAGCTTGACCGCGTCGGTCAGGTCGCACTCGTCGATGTACGAGTAGTGCGGGATGTGGCGCTTCGATTCGACCATGTGTTCGGCGATGCGCCGGCGCAACCCGATGAGCTTCTGCCGGGTGCCGGCGACACCGAAATCGAGCTTCGAGGTGTCCGTCTTGCTCGGGTTCGTTGCCCGCACTTCGCCGTTCGGCTTCGGCGCGAGGAACGGGGTGAGGTCGTCCAGGAGGATGCGCCCGTGCGGTCCGGTGCCGTGAACGCGGGCCAGATCGACGCCGATTTTGCGGGCCAGCATCCGCACCGACGGCGCCGCCGGCGGGAGCGGCGCGGCCGGGCCGCTCGCGTGGGACGAGCCGTTCCCTTCGACCCCCTTCTCGGGAGCAGAAGCAGACCTCCCCCTATCCCTCCCTTCAGGGCGGGGGCGCTCGGTGCCAAGCCCGGCGGGTTCGGGTTGTGAATCCGGCGCCGCTTCTTTCCCCTTCCCTTCCGGGAGGGGACCGGGTGGGGGGGGGGCCTCTCCTCCCACCGTTTCGTAACTCAGGATGGGTTCCCCGACTTTGATTTTCGTTCCCGGCGCCGCGTGCAGCGCCGTGATCGTGCCCGCGAACGGGGCCGGAACCTCCATGCTCGCCTTATCGGACATCACCTCGGCCATCGGTTGACCGCGCGCGATCGCGTCGCCGGGGCGCACGAGCCACCGGACCAGTTCCACTTCGAGGAGCCCTTCGCCGACCGGCGGGAGAGGAAAGTCCATCGCGCTACCTCCAAGCACACGGCGGCGCCCCGTGCTACGCCGCTTCCGTCGCCAGGTCCCACATCGCGGCGCGGATGTCGCCCAACTGCGGGACGCTGTTCAGTTCGTAGTTCTGGTTCATGCCGATCCCGGGCACGTGTTTACCCAGCAGGGTTCGCGGGCGCACCGTGAGGTCGTAAAAGTGCTCGTCCACCACCCGGCGGAGCAGGTGCTCGCCGAAGTTGGTGACCTCGGTGTCCTCGTTCACGATCAGCACGCGCCCCGTTTTCAGGACGCTCCGGGAGACCATATCCCAGTCGTATGGGAAAATGCTCCGCAGGTCGATCACGTCGAACGTGTGGCGGTGCTTGTCGGCGAGTTCGTCCGCGGCCTGCGCGCAGATCGGGAGCGTGCGCCCGTAGCTGATGACGGTGCCCGACGCGCCCTCGCGCACCCGTTCCGCGGTGCCGATCTTCACGGTGTGGTCCCCGAGTTCGGGCCAGTTCGGTTCCCAGCCCGTGCGGTCGCCGACCGGGGCGTCGATCATGCGGCTCAGCTCCTCGGCGTCGTTCGGTTCGCCGGGGATCAGGCGCGCGTCGCGCGCGCGGAGCAGCGCCTTCGGGAGCAGCACGAGGACCGGGTTCGGGTCTTTGATGGCCGCCAACATGAGCCCGTAGGCGTCGAGCGCGTTGGACGGCATCACCACCTTCCAGCCCGGGAGCCGGCTGGCCCAGCTCTCGAAACTGTGCGAGTGGTACAGGCTGCCCCGGATGCCGGCCCCGTTGGGCGTCATCACGACGAGGGGCATGTCGAACCCGCCGCCGCTGGCCCACCGCTGGTTGCCCGCGATCTTCAGCATGTCCAGCACGTTGAACGCGTAGTCACAGAACTGAATTTCGCACACGGGGCGGCCACCGGCGTAGGCGATGCCCATCGCGGTTCCGATGATGCCGCGCTCGTCGAGCGGCGTGTTCCACGCGGTCTTGAGGCCCTGGGTGGCGGTGAACACGCCCCCGAGCGGCGGGCCGACGTCTTCGCCGAACACGTCCGTCACGCCGAGGTGCCGTTCGCCGTAGTGCAGGGCCATGCGCACCGCTTGCGCCATGTTCGCCATCGTTCCCCCTCAGCGAAGACAGAAGGGGTTGGCCCCAAGAGCGCACACGGGGCACAAAAGAAAACCAAGGCGAA
>DASWYH010001161.1:0-3387 GCA_036405095.1 Gemmata sp.
TTCGCCTACGAAGCCTACGAGTTCGTGTCCGACGCGGTCACGTTCACGCAGGACCGGCTCGGGCGCGGGGACGGCGAGCGCGGGGACGACGGCGAGGACCGGCACGTGAGCGGGGCCGAGTTGCTCCGCGGCACCTGCGAACTGGCGATCCGCGAGTTCGGCATGATGGCCTCCGTCGTGTTCAAACAGTGGGGCCTGCGGGTCACCGATCACATCGGCGAGATCGTGTTCAAGCTGATCAAGGTGCAACGGCTGAGCAAATCCGACCGCGACGACCCGGCGGACTTCAACGACCTGTTCGACCTGCACGAAGCGCTGCGAACCGGGTTCGAGCTGACCCTCGGCGATACCGCGAAACGGGGTGACCGATGAACGACGCGATGCCCGCTGCGCCCTCAAAGGATCAGCCGCCCGAGGCACCGGTGCCGCTCCCGCCGGCCGCCGTGCCGCAACCGCCCCCCAAAAACGGGCGGGCGCTGTTGCTCGTCGCGGCGGCCCTGTTCGTCGGGTGGATGAGCTGGTTGGGGTACACGGCACTCACCAAGAGCCCGGCGCCGATCGTTTCACACGCGCAGGCCGCCGGCGCAACGGTGCCCGTTGTCGCGGAACTCACCACCGGCGAAGACGGGCGCGCGCTGATGATGCTCCGCCGCAACCCGTTCGGACCAGAGGTCCGCGAGCTGAAAGAGAAGGCCGAGCGGCCCGCGGTCGTGGTGAAAGTGGTCGAGGCGCTCAAGGGCGGTCCCAAAGCCGGCGACTCGATCGCCGTGAGTAACCTGCCGAGCAGCGCCGGCTACGCCGGTCCCGGAACGTACCTGTTGCTCCTGAACGCGGATAAAGACGCGCTGGTCGAGAACGCCCCCGTTTACGTGCTCGCCGGGGCGCAACAGCCCGCGGGAGCGGACTCGGGCGAAGCCGGCGCGCTTCGCCTCTACCCGTGGACCGACAGAACCGCCCCGGACCTGCGGAAGCAGGTGCTGAAGCTGTTCCCGTAAGGGGCACGGTTATCGCGCGGGGCCGTCCGGCACCGAGGCGCTGGCCCCGGCGCTACCGAACCGGGAGGGGAACGCGCTCGTTCCCGGCGCCGGGCACCGGATTCAGCAGGAACGGCCCGACGAGGTGAACGCGCCGTTGATCGCGTTCCTGCGCGGGGCACGGGTGACAGCCCGCGTGCCGGAGTGCGGGCGTGTTCAGCTCGACCGCCGGACCGCCGCGCCGAGGTTCGGGCAGTGGATCTCGCCGACGTTGATCGCCGATGCGAACGCGTCCACCTTGGGAGCCACGGCGGTCAGGAACGACACGAGCCCGGGCACGTCGAACCCGTACCGCTCGTTCACCTCCGCGAGAACTCGGCCCAGCATGTCCTTATGTTCGGTCACGGCGTCCAGGTGGATCAGGCGGTCGGCGAGCCAGAGCAGGACGGCCCGGTCCTTCAGCGGCCCGTCCGGGAGCCGCCCCGGGCGGTGGTGGTAGCGGATCGGCTCGGCCATCTCGGGCGGCAGCCCCCACCGGGTGAGCAACTCGGCCCCCACGTCGGCGTGTTCCACACCGAAGGAGTCCTCTTCGGCCCCGCACGGGTCGAACAGGAGCCGCTCCCCGTGCCGCTCCGGGTGCTTCGCCCAGCGCGCGGGAAAGGCGCGGCGGAGCAGCTCCGCTCCGACATCGCGCAAGAGTGCCGCGGCCATGTCCTCGTCGGGGGCGGGGCGCCCCCCGAGGAGCGCCAGCTCGCGCGCGATGATTGCGCCACCAACCGACGTGAGCCAGTACCCGCGGGCGCTCTCCGCGGCGCCCCGGGGGCCGGGGGTGGACAGGGCCAGCGCGAGCGCGCGGACCGCC
The DNA here is from genome assembly GCA_036405095.1 of Gemmata sp. Taxonomy (GTDB): domain Bacteria; phylum Planctomycetota; class Planctomycetia; order Gemmatales; family Gemmataceae; genus Gemmata. The sequence continues at coordinate 1,837 of DASWYH010001161.1, forward strand.
CGGCGCCCGAGCACCTGGACGGCCCGGGTCACGCTGGCCACGGGGCGCGCGAGCGCGTACACACTCGAGTTCGCGGCCCGGAGCAGCGCGGCACACAGGGCGGGATCGGTGCTGAGCAACTCGGCCAGGTGGGCCGGGTCGCAGTCGGGGGACTCGGCCGCCGCGAACACCCGAAGGGCGACCGAGGGGGCCGGGGGCAGGTTGTCCGGGGCGAACACGGCCATCAGCAATTCGCGGCGGGGCTTGGTCGCATGAGTGGTCATGGGCTTCCAAACATTTGAGGCTCGGGCCTCGGGAAGTGACACACCGGTCGCCCTCATTCCTAGGTCACTCGGTCGAGCCGGTCAAATAGTCTAATGGGGCAGCGATTTAAGGTGGGGCCATCAACTTGTGTGCCCAGCTAAATGTGAAGCGCCGTCATTTCGGGGGGCGCGACGTGCCCTCTGCCGCGGGACCCTCACAGGGACCTGCTGGCGGTGCCGCGCTGATAGCGAGCCGCAACCGCTGTGGAGCGCTACCGCGTTCCACGCCCCGAGCGGTTTGCGGCCTCAGAGCGTGTCCGTGAGAGTGAGGGTCGCGGCCAGGTTCGGGCAGTGAATGTCGCCGACATTAATTACCGAAGCGAACGCGTCCACTTTGGGGGTGACCTTGTCCAGGAACGCGACCAGTGCGGGCACATCGAACCCGTACCGCTCCTTCACCTCGGCGAGGACCCGGCCCAGGAGCTCCCGGTGCCTGGTGATGTCGTCCAGGCGGATCAGCCGGTCGGCCAGCCAGAGCAAGGAGGCGCGGTCCTTCAGCGGCCCGTCCGGGAGCCGCCCGGGGTGGTGGTGGTAGCGGATCGGCTCGACCATCTCGGGCGGCAGCCCCCACCGGGCGAGCAGGCCCGCCCCCACGTCGGCGTGGTTCGTTCCGAAGGACTCCTCTTCGGCCCCACACGGGTCGAACAGGAGCCGCTCCCCGTGCCGCTCCGGGTGCTTCGCCCAGCGCACCGGGAACGCGCCCCGTAACATTTCCGAACCGATGTCCCGCAACAGGGCCGCGGCCATGTCCTCGTCGGGGTCCGGACCGCCCGCGTGCGCGGACAGCTCGCGCGCGACGATCGCGCCGCCGACCGAGGCGAGCCAGTACCCGCGGGCCGCGGCGCCCCGGGGGCCGGGGGCGGACAGCGCCAGCGCCAGCGAGCGCACGGTGCGGTGGCCGAGCACCTGGACGGCCCGCGAGGCGCTGGCGACGGGCCGGGGCAGGGCGTACACGCACGAGTTCGCCGCCCGGAGCACGCCCGCGCACAGGGCCGGGTCGGTGCCGAGCAGCTCGGCCAGTTGGGCCGGGTCGCAGTCCGGGGACTCGGCCGCGGCGTACACCTGCAAAACGACCGCGGGGGCCGGGGGCAGGTGGTCGAGCGGGAACACCGTCAGGAGCAGTTCGCGCCGCGTCCTACTCGTTTGGGTCGGCATGAAACTCCCAAGGCGTCGGTCGCGGAACGTGACTCACGGAGCGGGCGGTATAGGTCCTTAGGGCACTATGCCCGGTCGGTCAAATGGGCTCTCG
>DASWYH010001162.1:0-11952 GCA_036405095.1 Gemmata sp.
CGCGAGCAAGCGCGGGACCGCGGTTTCGAGGTTCCCCTGGCGCACCGCTCGGGCGACGTTGTCGAAGCGCAAGAGCTGCGTGTGGATGTTCTCCACTTCTACGGTCGCCTCATCCACGAGGATGCCGACCGCGAGCGCCAGCCCGCCGAGCGTCATGAGGTTGAGTGATTGCCCGCTGGCCCACAGCGCGACGCCCGCGGCACAAAGCGCAATCGGGATGTTGAGCACCACGACGATCACCGACCGCCAGTCGCGCAGGAACAGCAGCACCACGAGCCCGGTGAGCAGCGCCCCGAGAAGCCCCTCCGTGCCGACGCCCCACATCGACTCCACCACGATCGGCGACTGGTCGAACGCGAACTCGATCTTCACGTCTTCGGGAACGGAATCTTGCATCCGCGGGAGCGCCGCTTTCAGCTCATCGACGACCGCAACCGTCGAAGCGTCCGCGCGCTTTGTGATGAGCATGTACACCGAGCGCCGGCCGTTCACGAGCGCGTAACCCGCGGTGAGGTCCGAGGAATCTTCGACGGTGGCAACGTCGCGGAGCAGCACCGGATGCGGCCCGAGCTTCACCGGGATCGACCCGAACTCCTGGACCGCGTTCCCGCCCGCCATGACGTTCGAGGTGACGAGCGTCTGGCGGTCGCCGACCTTCAGCGTGCCGGACGGTGTGACCGGGTTCCCCGCGGCCAGGGCTTCGGTGACCTGCCACAGCGTCAAGCCCTGCTTCGCGACCGCATCGGGGTTCACGTTGACGACGACCGCGCGCTGGTTCCCGCCGAACGCGGGCGGGCTGGACACCCCGGGCACGCTCGCGAACTGGGGGCGCACCCGGAGCGTCGCGAGGTCCTGAATGTCCTTGATGGACTTGGTGTCACTCGAAATGACGAGGTAACCGACGGGCGCGGTTCCGGTGTCGGTGCGCGTCACGAACGGCGGAACGGTCCCCGGCGGCATCATGAACCGCGACCGGTTCACCGCGGCCACGACTTCGGCCGTCGCCTGCCCCATGTCGGTTCCGGGGTGGAAGTGGACCTTGATGAGAGCCATTCCGGTGATGTTCCGGCTCTCGACGTGTTTGACGCCGTTCACGTAGAGCAGGTGGAACTCGTAGTAGTTGGTGAGGAGCCCTTCCATCTGGGCCGGCGACATGCCGCCGTACGGCTGGCAGATGTAGATGACCGGCTGGTTGAGCGGCGGGAACACGTCGGCGTTCATGCGCGCGGCCGCGAGCCCGCTGCCGATGAGAACCGCGACCACCCCGACCATGATGGCGACGGGGTTCCGCAGCGCGAAGACGATGGGGTTCATGCGGGGCATTATGCGAGAAGTGAGAGCGTACCGCTAGCGCAGTGCCCAACGGCTGCGATCAGCAATACCGTCTTTGGCGCCAGGCGTTCGCCCATGCGTGGTTGTCCGCGCGGCGAGCCACAGGGCGGCGCGAGCCGCTCCGCAGCGCCCAAATAGGCTCTTCGGTTTTGTGGGCTTGACACCGGAGCGGCGGTTGTGGGAACCTCCCCCCCGTAATTGCTCTCACACAACCAGGCGCTCGGTAGGGACCGCTTCTCACGGATCGAGAGGCGCTGCGAAGGATCACGGAATGATCATCTGCCGGACCCCTTATCGCATCTCGTTCTTCGGCGGCGGCACCGACTACCCAGGTTGGTATCGGCAGCACGGCGGCACCGTTCTCGCCACCGGTATCGACAAGTACTGTTACCTCACGTGCCGCCACCTGCCGCCCTTTTTTGAGCACCGCATCCGGGTCGTTTACCGCCAGATCGAAACCTGTTTAACGGCCGATGAGGTCAGCCACCCGGTGGTGCGCGAGGCGCTGAAGTTCCTCCAGATCGACCGCGGGGTGGAGATCCACCACGACGGCGACCTGCCCGCGCGGAGCGGGATGGGGTCGAGTTCCGCGTTCACGGTGGGCCTGCTCCACGCGCTGCACGCCCTCAAGGGCGAGATGCCCACGAAGCACCAGCTCGCCAAGGAGGCGATCCACCTCGAACAGACCGTGCTCAACGAAACGGTCGGCTCGCAGGACCAAACCGTTGCCGCACACGGGGGCCTGAAGCACGTCAAGTTCCACACCGACGGGGAGATCGAGGTGTCCCCGCTCGTGCTGCCCGCCGGGCGCGTGGCGGAACTCCAGTCGCACCTGATGCTGGTGTACACGGGCATCGTGCGCACCGCGGCCGATGTGGCCCAGAGCTACGTTCCCGGGCTCGACGCCCGGCGCCGGCAGCTCCGCATCATGAAGGAAATGGTGGACGAGGCCATCGAGATCCTCACCGGCGGGGTGAACCTCATCGCGTTCGGCGAGCTGCTACACGAAGCGTGGCTCGCGAAGCGGAGCCTGAGCGCTGAGGTCTCGAACCCCGAGGTCGATGCCCTGTACGGCGCGGCGCTCAACGCCGGCGCGATCGGCGGGAAGCTCACCGGCGCCGGCGGGGGCGGGTTCCTGCTCCTGTTCGTGCCGCCGGAGCGCCGAGCGGACGTACTCGACGCGCTCGACGGGTGTATCCACGTGCCGTTCGAGTTCGAGTCGAGCGGGAGCCAGATCATCTTCTACGAGCCCGGCACCGACTACGCCGCGGCCGATCGCGCCCGGGGCTCGCGCCGCCGGACCTTCAAGGAACTGGCGCGGCCCGCGCTCCGCCCCACGGAGGCCGCATGAACACCGGCACCCGTGTCTTTGTCGCCGGCCAAAACACCCTGTTCGGCCGCGCGCTGGTCGATCTGTTCCGGGAAGAGGGGTTCCCTCGCGTGGTTGGTGCGGGGGCCGCGGAACCGGACCTGACGAACCCCGTTGAAACGGGCGCGTTCTTCGCGCGCACGCGGCCCGAGTGCGTGTTCCTGTGTGCGGGGATGTCCGGCGGGATCGCCCTGAACCGCTCGGCCCCCGTGGAGCTGATGCGGGACAACCTGCTGGTCACCCTGAACGTGCTCGACGCGGCCCACCGGTACGGCACCACGAAGCTGCTGCACCTCGCGAGTTCGTGCGCGTATCCGAAGCACGCTGCGCAGCCGCTCCAGGTGGAATCGCTGGGCACCGGACCGATGGAACCGACCAGTGAGGCGTACTCCACCGCGAAGTTCGCCGGGTGGAAGCTGTGCGAGGCCTACCGGCGGGAGTACGGGTGCGCGTTCGTGACGGGGTTCCCCGCGAACGGGTTCGGACCGCACGACGATTTCACCCCCGAGGGCGGCCACGTGATACCCGCCCTGATCGGCCGCGCACACGTCGCGAAGCAGCGGGGCGATGCGGAACTGGTGGTGTGGGGCACCGGAACCCCCCGGCGGGAGTTCGTGTACTCGCGCGACCTGGCCCGCGCGTGCCTCTTCGTCGCGCGCAACTACGACGGCGAAGCCCCGATCAACCTCGGCGGCGGCCTGGACCTGAGCATCGCCGAACTGGCACACGCGGTTGCGGACGTTGTGGGCTTCCGCGGGCGCGTCCGGTTCGACACCACGAAACCGGACGGGGCGCCGCTCAAGGCGCTCGATTCGACCCCACTGTTGGAAATGGGCTGGCGGCCGGAAACGGATTTCCGCACCGCACTCGTGGAAACGTACCGCTGGTTCCTGCACCACCGCACCACAGAGGGCTTCGCACATGCACACCGGGCTATATAGGTCGCTGTTCCGCATCCGCCGGGTCGAAGAAGAGATCGCCCGAGTCTACGCGACCGACAAGATCAAGAGCCCCGTTCACCTGTCGATCGGGCAGGAAGCGGTCTCGGTGGGCGTGTGCGACGCGCTCCGCCCCGACGACATCGTGTTCGGCACCTACCGCGGGCACGCGATGTACCTCGCCAAGGGCGGGGACATGGCCGCGATGGTCGCCGAGTTGTACGGCAAGGTCACCGGTTGCACCCGCGGCAAGGGCGGGTCGATGCACCTGATCGACACCGAGTGCGGAGTGATGGGAACGTCGGCCGTCGTCGGCACCACGATCGCCAACGCCGCCGGGTACGCCTACGCGCTCAAGGTCCGGCGCTCCGATGCGGTCGTCGTGTGCTTCTTCGGCGACGGCGCGACCGAAGAGGGCGTGTTCGCCGAGACGCTGAACTTCGCGGTCCTGAAAAAGCTCCCCGTGCTGTTCGTGTGCGAGAACAACGGGTACGCGATCCACACCGCGCAGGCCAAGCGCCAGGGCGTCCCGGACATTTGCGCCCGCGCCCACGCCTACGGGGTGCCGGCCGAGCGGCTCGACGGGAACGATATCCTCACCCTTCGCGACAAAGCCGCCACTGCCATCACGAAGATGCGCACGGGCGAAGGCCCGCAGTTCATCGAGGCGACCACGTACCGGTGGCGCGAACACGTCGGACCGGGCCAGGACTTCAAGCTCGGCTACCGCTCTCAGACCGAGTGCGAGAAGTGGCAGGGCACGGACCCCGTTCGCGTGCTGGGCGAGCAGTTGCCCGCCGACGTCCGCGCCCGGATCGATGCCGCGGTCGAGCACGAGGTGGAGGAAGCGTTCGCGTTCGCCGAGAGTAGCCCGTTCCCGCACCCGTCCGAACTCATGACCGACATTTTCACGGAGGACAGCAATGAGTTTGCCGCTTGTGGGCGCTAAGGCCGCGCCGCGGGTCGCCCCCAAGGGCGCGCCCGCACCGGAGCGCACCCGCTCGTTCGTCGAAGCCGTGCGCGAGGCCACCGAACAGGAAATGGCCCGTGACCCGAACGTCGTGCTGTTCGGGCTCGACGTGGACGACCCGAAAGCGATCCAGGGCACCACGCTCGGCCTGCCGGAGAAGTTCGGCGCCGAGCGCGTTTTCGGCACGCCGCTCTCCGAAGACGCGATGACGGGGGCCGCGATCGGCATGGCGCTCGCGGGCCTGCGGCCGATCCACGTTCACATCCGCATGGATTTCCTCCTGCTGGCGGTGAACCAACTGCTCAACGTGGCCGCGAAGAGCCGGTACATGTACGGCGGGCGCGTGAACGTGCCGATGGTCGCCCGGGCGATGATCGGGAAGAGCTGGGGCCAGGGCGCGCAGCACTCCCAGGGGTTGCACAGCTTCTTCATGCACGTACCCGGCATCAAGGTCGTGGCGCCCTCGACCCCCTACGACGCAAAGGGCACGCTCGCGGCGGCGGTCCGCGACGACGACCCCGTGTTGTACGTGGAGCACCGGCTCCTGCACTTCCAAAAAGGCCCGGTCCCGGCGGAAACCTACACCGTGGCGCCCGGAAAAGCGCGCGTCGCGGTCCCGGGCAACGATGTGACGGTCGTGGGCATCTCGTACATGCAGGTTGAAGCGCTCCGCGCCGCGAAGTACCTGGAAGACATCGGCCTGAAAGCCGAAGTGATCGACCCCATTTGGCTCAACCCGCTCGACACCGACACCATCGCGGAATCCGTGCGAAAGACGGGGCGGCTCCTGGTGGTCGATACCGCATGGACCAACTGCGGCGCCGCGGCCGAAATCGTGTCGCAGGTCGGTGAGAAACTTCAGGGCGAGTGCGCGTTCCGGTTCAAGCGGTTGGGCTTCGCCCCGACGACGTGCCCCACGACCCCGGGTCTGGAAGATGCGTTCTACCCGAACGCGCGAAAGATCGCGACTGCGGCGCGCGATCTGGTCGAGGGCCGTGCGTGCGGGTGGCTCCCGGCCGAGCGCGCCGACCTGCAAAGCATCGAGTTCAAGGGGCCGTTCTAGGCGAACCCCGCCCGCAAGGGCGGGGGTGGAATGGGCGAACCCCGCCCGCAAGGGCGGGGGTGCGAGGCGCAGACCTGCGGGCGAATCACCCCGCTTTGTGGGCGGGGTTCGCCTAACAATACGTGGGCGGACGCGCCCAACAACATCACGGAAGACGCAACGGAAGACGCACATGCCGACCACGACACCCGCGGCCAAACTGAACTGGCCGCTGATGAAGAACAACATCGCCCGCGAGGACCTCAACGCGGTCATCGAGCTGCTGCAACAGGACGACCCGATCCTGACGCAGTCCAAGAACGTCCGCGCGTTCGAGGAGGAGTGGTCGCGGTGGCTGGGCGTGAAGCACAGCGTGTTCGTGAACTCGGGTTCGAGTGCGAACCTCGTGACCATTGCCGCACTCAAGGAGCTGCACGGCGCCGGTGGTGAGATCATCGTCCCGGCGATCACCTGGGTTTCGGACATCTCGGCGGTTCTGCACTGCGGGTTCACGCCCGTGTTCGCGGACATCAACCCGCGCACGCTGAGCATGGGCACCGATGAGATCCTCGCGAAGATCACGCCGCAAACGCGGGCCGTGTTCCTCACGCACGTGCTCGGGTACAACGGCTTAACCGACGCGCTCCTCGCCGAGCTGAAGGCGCGGCGCATCCCGCTCATTGAGGACGTGTGCGAGTCGCACGGCGCCACCTTCCGCAACCAGAAGCTCGGCACGTTCGGCTGGGCGTCGAACTTCTCCTTTTACTACGCGCACCACCTCAGCACCATCGAAGGCGGGATGGTCTGCACCGACGACGAGGACCTGTACGAAACGGTGCGGATGCTCCGCGGGCACGGGATGGTCCGCGAACTCGCCAGCGCCGGGCGCAGGTCCGATTTCGTCGAAGAGTACCCGGACCTGAACCCGGACTTCATCTTCGCGTTCCCGGCGTACAACGTGCGCAGCACCGAGGTGAACGCCGTGATCGGGCGCTCGCAGCTCCCGCGGCTCGATGCGAACAACGAGACGCGCACCGCGAACTTCATGCTGTTCCTGCGCAACCTCGACCCGGACCTGTACCGCACCGATTTCGACACCGAGGGCAGCAGCAACTATGCCTTCACGCTCGTGCTGAAGGAGCCCGACCTGGCCCTTTGTGAGCGCGTTGTGGCGACTCTGCGCGGGGCCAACGTCGAGTTCCGGCGGGGCACCGCCGGGGGCGGGAACCAGCTCCGGCAGCCGTACCTGCGGCGGCTCCTCGGCGACGACGCCTGGCAGCAGTGCCCGAACGCGGACCACGTCCACTTTTTCGGGTTCTACATCGGCAACTACCCGACCCTCGACGCCGAACGAATCCTCAAGCTGTGTGACCTGCTCAACGGCCTGAAGTAGCCCCTTGAGGCACAGACGGGATAGTCTGTGCCCGATCCGCCCCCGCGCACAGACGGGACCGTCTGTGCCACGAACTCCTGTCACGGACGGCGCACCATGAGCGCGAACAAACTCGATGTCGTTCTGATCAACCCGAGCAGCCGCACCCAGGTGTACCAGTCGCTCGGGACCGAACTGGCCGCGGTCGAGAACCCGGTGTGGGCCGGCCTCATGGCGAACTTCTGCCGTCAGAGGGGGCTGTCGGTCGAAATCATCGACGCCGAAGCCGAGTGCCTTTCGGCGTCCGAAGTTGCGGACCGAGTCGCGCACCTCAAGCCGGTGCTGACCGCGGTCGTGGCCTACGGGCACCAGCCGTCGGCCTCGACGCAGATCATGACCGCCGTGGGCCGCGCCTGTTCCGCGGTGAAGGTCGCGTGCCCGGACCAACCGGTGCTGCTCCTCGGCGGGCACGTCGCCGCGCTTCCCGAGCGCACGCTGCGCGAGGAAGAAGCCGACTTCGTGGCCGCCGGCGAGGGGCTCCACACGCTCGCCGGGCTCGTGGACACGCTCAAGTCCGTGGCCCCCGACTTGGGCGCGGTTCCGGGGCTCTACTTCCGCGACGGCGGGCGCATCCGGCGCGGCCCGGAAGCGCCGCTCCTGTCGAAACTCGACACCGAGCTGCCGGGGATCGCGTGGGACCTGCTCCCGATGTCGCGCTACCGGGCGCACAACTGGCACTGCCTCGGCGGGCACGACCGGCAGCCCTACGCCGCCGTCTACACCACGCTCGGCTGCCCGTACCAGTGCTCGTTCTGCTGCATCCAGGCCCCCTTCAAGAACGGCGAGGTCGCGCCGCTGGGCGAGAAACAGGCGCCGAACAGTTACCGGTTCTGGAGCGTCGAACACGTTCTCGCCCAGATCGACACGCTGGTCAACAAGTACGGCGTGCGGAACATCAAGATCGCGGACGAAATGTTCGTGCTCAACAAGCGGCACGTGGTCGGCATCTGCGACGGCATCATCTCGCGCGGCTACGACCTGAACATCTGGGCCTACACCCGCGTCGATACCATCAAGGACGGGATGCTACCCAAGCTGAAGGCGGCCGGTTTCAACTGGCTGGCGGTGGGGATCGAAGCCGGGGCCGCGCGGGTCCGCTCCGATGTGGACAAAGCGTTCTCACAGGAGCAGGTGTTCGCGGTCGTGCGCGAGATCCAGTCCGCGGGCATCAGTGTGATCGGGAACTACATCTTCGGGCTGCCCGAAGACGATCACGCGACCATGCGGGCTACACTCGATCTGGCGCTCGATCTCAAGTGCGAGTTCGCGAATTTCTATTCCGCGATGGCGTACCCGGGGTCGCCGCTGTACGCGACGGCGACCCAAAAGGGCATCCCGCTGCCCCACCGCTGGACGGGGTACTCGCAGCACTCGCGAGACTCGCTGCCGCTCCCGACGCGCTACCTGCCGGCCCGGGAGGTGCTCAAATTCCGCGACGCCGCATTCGTTGAGTATTACACCGATCCGGGCTACCTCGCGCTGGTCGAGAGGCGCTTTGGTAACGAGTCCGTCGAGGCGATCCGGCGAATGACCGCGCTGCGGCTCGAACGCGATCTGCTCACCGGTGCGCTCGACGTACCGCCGGCACTGCTCCCGCCGGACGAAGCGCACCCCGCGCCCGCGCCGGAACTTATCCAGCTCGCGAAGCGGTAACGGGCGGCTCATGCCCGTTTCAGCCACGCGAACGGCTTCCGCAGCAGCGCATATGCCCGATCCACAGCGCGATACCGCCTCGGCGGTATCGCTTTTTCGCGCCGGTCCAGTTCCTGGTGGAATCCGAGCAGCGCCGACCACAGCGCGAGGGCTTCGGCCGGGGGAAGCGCCCCCGCGTGCGCGAACTGGCGCAGCACTCGCTGGTGGTTCGCGAACCAGTTCGTGCTGCGCGAGAACCCGCCCGGTCGGTGACGGTAGTAGAACAGGTGCTCCGGAACGACCCCGAGCCGGTGCCCGGCGTGAACCAACTTCACGAACGCTTCCCAGTCCTCACACGACGTGCCGCGATCGGTCTCGTACCCGCCCACGGACCGCAGGGCCGCGGTGCGGAAGATCGCGTTCGCGTCCCCGTACACGTTGCGGAGCGCGGCCAGCGCGTGCGGCCCGCCGGTCGGGCGCAGCGCGTACAAGAACGCCTCGGGCACGAGGTCCGGCGCGCCGACATCGAACGCCAGGAAGAAGCACGACAGCGCCGCGAGGTCGGGGTCCCGCTGAATGGCGCGCACGAACTTGGCGACCATGTCCGGCTTCGCGAGGTTGTCCGCGTCCATGGGGATGAAGAACTCCCCCCGCGCGAGTTCGAGGCACCGGTTCCGCGTCGCGCCGATCCCCGCGTTCGCCTGTCGCAAAAAGGTGAACTGCGGGTACTTCGCCCGCATCGCCTCGAACACCGCGCTCGAAGCCGCATCCGTGGAGCCGTCGTCGATCGCGATGACTTCGAGGTTCGGGTACGTCTGGGCGGCGAGGGTCGCGAGCGTGTCCGGGAAGAACTCGCCCAGGTTGTAATGCGCGATGGCGAGCGTCACGAGCGGAGCGCCTGCCGTGCCAGGGAGGGGTTGCGGTGCCAGCGCGGGCGAGAGCACGTTGACCGCGTCGGACCGGACGTGCCAGTGGTTCCGCTTCGCGAACGCCACGAGCGCGTCATCGGGCACACACTGCACGTCCGCGTTCTCGAACGCGAACCGCTCCAGGTAATCCGTTTCGACATCGGCGAAGCTCGACGGCCAGCGCTGGTTCGCTTCACGATCCCGCTGACTGTTGCCATCAAGAACCACCGCGAGCGGCACACCGTCGAACGCCAGCCCGGCGCGCTTCGCTTGAACGGCGCGGAACCCCAACCCGCCCGTACCCGCGAACGCGATCAGCCCGAAACGGTGTTCGCGGTGCAGGTGCGCGAGCGCGTGCCGCACGCGGTCGGAACGTTCCGCGGGGCCGTCGCCGTGGAACTCCCGCACGTGTGCTTCGGGTGGCAGCTCTTGGGTTCCCGTTTCCGGACCGAGGACGTGCGTTTCCCAGCCCGCGTTTTGAAGCTGGACCCGTGCCGGGTGTTCGGGCGCTACGCGGCCGGGGACAACGAGACAGGCGCGCCCGCGCACCGGCGGCGGATCGTCTGAAAGCACGCGAGCGCCTCCTGAATCACTTCGTCCGTGTTGAAGTACCGGTACTGCGCCAGCCGGCCGCAGAAGTACACGCGGTTCCGCGCGGTTTCGAGTTCCGCGAGTTCCCGGTAACGAGCGTACTGCGCCCCACTTTCGCGCCGGGGCACCGGATAAAACGGCTCACCTTCGGCCGCCGGGGTTTCGTAACTCACGACCGTTTCCGCGTGCCGCTGCCCGGTCACGTGCTTGATCTCGACCGAGCGCGTGTACCCGAAATCGTTCGGGTAGTTGATCTGCACGCACGGCTGGCGCCACTCCGTCGCATGGGTCACGAACTCGAACCGCAACGAGCGGTACGGGAGCCGCCCCAAGCGGTTACCGAAATACGCATCGATCGGCCCGCAGTACACCGTCGCGTGCCGGGGCCGAATGAGGTATCGCACCTCCGCGAAATCGCAGTTCAGCACGGTCCGGATCTTCGGATGGCGCAGCATCCGCGCGAAGAGCCGCGTGAACCCGTCCTTTGGCATCACCTGGTACTTGTGGCCCACGTAGCGCGGGTCGCGGTCCAGGCGTACGGGCACCCGGCCACACACCTGCGGGTCGAGGTCGCGCGGGTGAACGCCCCACTGCTTGAGGGTGTAATTCAGGTAGAACGCTTCGTACAGCTCGTGCCCGACCCGGCTGAGCACATACTCCTCCGAGTTCGCCGGGTTCGCGATCGGCACCCGGCGCTCTGCGAGGAGCTGTTCCGCGGACGCGGCATCGAGTGAGCAGTTGAAGAACTTTTCAAGGGTGCCGAGGTTGATCGGGAAGGGGAAGAGTTCGTTGCGCACCTGCGATTTCACTTCGTAGCGCGCGGGCTGAAACTCCCCGAACCGCGAGAGGTAGCGCAAGAGGCTCTCGTCGTCGGTGCGGAAGTAGTGCGGGCCGTAGTTGTGAACGAGGACGCCGTTCGCAGCGGGCGAGTCGTGGCAGTTCCCGGCGACGTGCGGGCGCCGATCCACGACGAGCACCTTCCAGCCCAGCGCGGTCGCGGCGCGCTCGGCCACGACGCACCCGACGGGGCCGGCCCCGCACACGAGCAGATCGACGTCATCGAGCATCCGGGCGCCTCATCCGCAGGTGTCGCTCTGGGTGTGCAACGCGATTGGGGCCGCGCCGGCCACCGGCGCGAGCCGCCTTCGCACGGCGCGCACGAAACCCGTCAGGCTCTTGCGCCGGGCGCGGCCCACCAGCGCCGCGAGCGCTCCCGCACGCTCGCGGATGGGTCGCCACCACGGGTTCCGAACCACGAGCTGCCGGCCCGGGGTGCGGATGTCGAACGAGTGCGCCACCGCGTCGAGTTTCGCGCCCCATGCGCGTTCGGCCCCGGGGTTCTCACGCGCCTCGATCAGCGCCCGGAGCCGCAGAGCGAGCCGTTTACGATCCGTCAAGAGGGCGTCGAAAACCGGTGCATCGAGCGCCAGAACCGCGGGATCGGACATGTAGACCGCGCCGGCCTCGGGGTGTGTCACCGCGTTGTCGTGCTCGAACACCACATCCGGGAGGTACACGATTCGGCGCTCCCCCAGCACCCCGAGCAGGTTGAAAACGTCCTCAATGTGATCGTCGATCCGGTAGCGGGTGTAGTCCGCCGGGCAGATGCCGCCCGCGCGTTCGCAGAACGCACGCGACACCAGCGGGAACACGCACAGGTTCTCGCGCATCAGCAGGTCGTTCACGTGGACCAGCGCGAACGGGTCCGGGAACCGCCGGAAGCACGCCAGGCAAAGCG
>DASWYH010001163.1:0-14829 GCA_036405095.1 Gemmata sp.
CCTGATCGGGTCTCGTGCGCGTCATAGAAATGAGTGGGAAAGCAGAGCCCCGGCCCACCGCTGGGGCGTGTGCCGCTCACGTTAAGGGCTTCCGGGCAATCGACCGCACCGTTGCCGAACCAAAAGCGCCAAGTGCCTGTCGGGACTTATGCTTTGACTTTCCGACTTTCGATCCGATGGCTTGCCGCCCGAAACCAGTAGCCCGTTCCTTTCGAACTGAGGATTGTCCATGTTTCTCGGGATCGAGATCGGCGGTACGAAGCTCCAACTCGGGTTGGGCCGCGGCGACGGGCACATTCCGGCGCTGTGGCGCGGGACCGTGAACCCCGCAGAGGGCGGCGAGGGCATCCGTAAGCAGATCGTCGGCGCGGTTCCGGAGTTGCTCGCGAAGGCGAACGCCGATCGCGGGGCGCTGAAGGGCGTGGGCATCGGGTTCGGCGGCCCCACCGACGACAAAAGCAACACCGTCATCAAGTCGCACCAGATCGAAGGCTGGGACGGGTTCCCGCTCGCGGACTGGGTCGGCGAGCTCGTCGGCGCGCCGGCGGTGCTGTGCAACGACGCGGACGTTGCGGGGCTCGCGGAGGCACTGTTCGGCGCCGGGAAGGGGCTGTCACCGATCTTCTACATCACGGTCGGCACGGGCGTCGGCGGCGGGCTCATCATTGATGGCCAGATCTACCGCGGGGTCGGGCACGGCGCCGCGGAGATCGGGCACTACGTACACATCTGGAACGACGACGGACCGCTGCGGTTCGTCACGACCGAGGACATGGCATCGGGGCGGGGTATCGAGAAGCGAGCCGCAAGGTATTTGAACTTACCCAGCACCGTGACCGTCACAACCGAGGTGGTTGCGCGATTGGCTCGCGACGGCAATGCAGCCGCACGTCAGATTTTGAGTGACGCGACGGAATCTCTCGCGATCGCCATCGCACAGATGATTGCCCTCTTGTGCCCGGCCAGGGTCGTAATCGGCGGGGGCGTCTCGCTGATCGGCGAGGACCTGTTCTTCGCCCCACTGCGAGCGGAGGTTGCGGTCCGCACATTCCCCCCGTTCGCCGGACTGACCGACATCGTGCCCGCAGCGCTGGGTGAAGAGGTAGTGATCCACGGCGCACTGGCCTTGGCCCGGCAGAAGTTGGGCGGGTAAACTGCCCGCACACGCGACAGGGGGAACAATCATGTCCACCGCCACGCCGGGTATCGGCGCTGCCAAGAAGCTGATGACCGCCGACGAGTTCTGGGAGTTCGTCCACCGACCCGAGAACCAGGACCGCGACTTTGAACTGATCCGCGGGGAGGTCATTGAAGTGTCGCGCCCACGAACACCGCACGGCTATGTCTGCGCCCGGATCGTCTTCCGCCTCCAACAGTACGCGGAAGACCGCGCACACGGGTATGTCACCTGTAATGATGCGGGCGTGGCACTCGGGGGCGCCCCGGATTCGGTTCTCGGGCCGGACGTGGCCTACTTCACCGACGCGAACACGTTCGAGGATCTGCACCCGAAATGGGGAGACGTGCCGCCGGTCCTGGCGGTCGAGATCTCGTCCCCGAACGACCGCCCCGGGCGCGTCAACGCCAAGATCCAGGAGTACCTGACGAACGGCGTGAGGGTGGTTTGGCAGGTCGATTACGAAGAACGAAACGTCACCGTTTACCGCCCGAACAAGACAATGGAGGTGGTGCGCGAGGGGGGCGAACTCACCGGCGGTGACGATCTCCCCGGACTGGTCATCAAAGTTGCGGATGTCTTCAAACTGCCCGGGGACCGCCAAACCCCTCCATCTGCCGTTCCGCCGAGCGGCTCATAAAACGTTCGCATGGTCCGAATCAAGATCTGCGGCGTCACCACGCCCGAAGACGCCCGCTTCGCGGCCGACGCGGGCGCGGACGCGGTCGGCCTCAACTTCTACCCCCAGTCCCCGCGCTACGTCACGCCCCAGCACGCGGCGGCACTGGTTCGCGCGCTCCCGCCCTTCACCTCTCCCGTCGGCGTGTTCGTCGGGGTGCCCATGCGCCAGGCGTGCGCGGTCGCGTTCCAGCTCGGGCTCCGGGGCGTGCAGACCTACGACGAGAGCCCGCCGGGCGAGGACACCTTCCCCTTTGCCCACGTCCCGGCGTTCCGGGTGAGGGATCTGGCCGGGCTCGATCTCGTGCGCCGGTTCGTTGACACCGCGGTGTCACACGGGCGCGGGCCGGCCGCCGTGCTGATCGACTCGTTCGTCGCGGGCCAGATGGGCGGCACCGGCGAGCGGGCGCCGTGGCACCTGCTACAACAGTTCCGTGTCGGCGTGCCGCTCATACTCGCGGGCGGCCTCACACCGGACAACGTGGCCGAAGCCGTTGCGCTCGTGCGCCCGTGGGGGGTGGACGTCGCCAGCGGGGTCGAACGCGCCCCCGGGGTCAAAGACCCGGACAAGGTGGCCCGGTTCGTCCAGAACGCCCGGCGGGCCTCGGCCGCCGGCAACTGAGCGCGCGGTTTTGTTATCTCGTTGCGGAAGTGTTGCCCGGTCTTACAATAGCGGCGCCAGGACGGCTCGCGGCCCACGACCGGACGTACCCTCACGGAAGCCCGGCATGAGCACCGGATACTGGCTCGGCGTTGACCTCGGCGGAACCAAAATTCTTGCCGGACTGTTCGATAACGATCTGAAGCTGCTCGCCCGGTCCAAGCAGCCCACGGCCGCCGAGAGCGGCCCCGTGGGGGTGTTCGCCAACATCGCCAAGGCCGTCGACGCCGTCGTGCGCGAGGCGAACGTCGATCTCGGCCAGATCCGCGGGATGGGGCTCGGCATCCCCGGGCAGATCGAGCTGGGCACCACCAAGGTCAAGTTCGCGCCGAACCTCGACTGGCGCGACGTGGACGTGATGCCGCTCATGCCGGTGGCGTGGCGGTGGCCCCTGGTCGTCGAGAACGACGTGCGGATGGGCACCTACGGCGAGTTCGCGTACGGGGCCGCGAAGGGCGCCCGGAACGTGCTCGGGGTGTTCGTCGGCACCGGGGTCGGCGGGGGGCTCATCCTCAACGGCGAGCTGTTCACCGGCTTCAACGGCAACGCCGGCGAGATCGGGCACCTCGTCGTGCACTGGCGCCGGGGCACCTCCCTCGAAGGGGTCGCCGGGCGCAAGCACATGATGAAGCGGGCGCGGGAGAAGCTCGACGACGCGCCCAAGCGGGTGCGTAAGGAGTGGAAGAACGTGGACCTGAACGCGGTCCGCAGCTCCCAGCTCGCGGAGTACTACCAGAAGGACGACCCGGTCGCGGTGGAACTGGTGGACGACGCCGCCCGCGCCCTCGGGGCCGCGCTGGGCGGGCTGATCAACTTCGTCAGCCCGGAGGTCATCGTCGTCGGGGGCGGGGTGACCGGGGCCCTCGGCGACACCTTCATCGAGCGCATCTGGGAGATCGCCCAGCGGTACACGCTCCCGGGGGCGGCGGCCGGCGTGAGGTGCGTTTCCGCACAACTCGGCGACGACTCCGGCATCGTCGGCTGCGCGGCTTACGCGAAGGCCCACGCCCCGGTCGCGGCGGCCCCCGAGGTGGCCTGAGCGAAGGGAGCCGGGCACCGGCTCCTGGCACCCTCCCCTAATCGGATCCTTATGAACGCGGACTGGCGCACGCGGTACGATCTGGCGGTGAACGTGGCCCAGAAGGCCGGGGACCTCGCGCGGGCCTACTACGAGTCGACTTTTGAGGTCGAGCACAAGGCCGACAGCAGCCCGGTCACGGTTGCCGACAAGAACGCGGAGAAGCTGATCCGCGAGGCCGTGTCCGCGGCGTTCCCTGCGGACGGGTTCCTGGGCGAGGAGTTCGGGGACCAGCCCGGGACCAGCGGGTTCCGGTGGATCATCGACCCCATCGACGGGACCAAATCGTTCATCCGCCACGTCCCCATCTGGGCCACCCTCATCGGGCTGGAGTACAAGGGCGAGCAGATCGGCGGCGTGGCGTACGTCCCGGTGTTCGGGATGACGTACCGCGCGCTCCGCGGCGACGGCGCGTACCACAACGAGCGCCGGATCCGCGTCTCGGACGTGTCCGCGCTGGCGGAGAGCTCGCTGTGCTATTCCAGCATGGGCTGGTTCACGCGGGCCGGGCGGGAGCGGGTGTTCCACGACCTGTACGGCCGAACCAAGCGCCAGCGCGGGCACGGGGACTTCTACGGGTTCGTGCTGGTCGCCGAGGGCGCGGCGGACATCATGATCGAACACGGCGTCAACCCGTGGGACGTGGCCGCGACCAAGCCCATCGTCGAGGAGGCCGGCGGCACGTTCACCGACTGGGCCGGCGTCCCCACCATTCACACGCCCGATGTGCTCGCCACCAACGGCAAGTTGCACGCCGACGTGCTGGCCATTCTCGGCCAGTAGCGGGCCGCGAGCGGGCCGCGAGCGACAAATGAGCACCGACTAATGGCCAATGACTCTGGACGAATGGACATTTCGTGGGAACAATAGGGGGACCGGTTTTCGCCACCCCGCCCCGCTTTCCTTTCCCAACGGAGCTACTCCAACTATGCAACGTGTTGCATTCGCCGCGCTGTGCGCGACGGTCGCGCTCGCCGGCACCGGCTTCACCGCCCGCGCCGCCGATGAGAAGTGGGCCACGGTCAAGGGCCAGGTGGTGTTCCCCAAAGACAAGGAGCTGCCCAAGCGGGCCGCGCTGAACGTCACCCAGGACAAGGACCACTGCCTCAGCAAGGGCGCCCTGCTCGACGAATCCATCCTGGTGAACGCGAAGAACCGCGGGATCAAGAACGTGGTCGTGTTCCTCCGCCCGGACGACAAGAACCTGAAGGCCGAGTTCTCCAAAGATCAGATCTTCCCGGGCGACGCGCAGCGCAAACCGGGTGAGGTGGTGATCGATCAGCCGTGCTGCATGTTCGGGCCGCGCGTCACGGTCGCCCGCGTCGGCGATACGCTGGTGGTGAAGAACTCGGCCCCCGTCGCGCACAACTTCTTCTGGGACAGCGGCAACAACGGCGCCCACAACGTGACCGTGCCGAAGATGGACAAGTGGGTGATGAAGGACCCGCTGGTGAAGGAGAACCCGCCGATCCAGTACAAGTGTACGATCCACGGGTGGATGACCGGCTACGTCCGCATCTTCGACCACCCGTACTACGCGATCACCGACGAGAACGGGAACTTCGAGATCAAGAACGCGCCGGTGGGCACGTACCGGATCGTGTACTGGCACGAGAACGGGCTCCGCGGCGGGGTCAAGGGCCGCGCCGGCGACGAGATCGAGATCAAGGCCGGGGGCACGACCCTGCCGCCGACCGAGTTCGACGTGTCGCCGAAGTAAGACCAAGGCCGGTTAGCCACAAAAAGGCACAACGGGCACAAAAAGAAGACAAAGAACAAGAAGAGTTTGACCCACAGATTACACAGAAGACACAGATTGAGAACCCAGAAAGAGCACTCGTGGCTTTTCTGGGTTCTCAATCTGTGTCTTCTGTGTAATCTGTGGATCAACTGCTTTCCGTCTCGGTTTCGGCCTTTTTGTGGCTAACCGGTTTTCTTACCTCATTTCGGGCGCCGGTCTTCGTACAGCGCGTCTTTCGGGTTGTCGGTGACGAACCACGGCACCCCGTTGCGCAGGTACATCTTGTGCTGCTCCTTCTGGTCCAGCGGGCGGGCGCCCACGCGCCCGAACACCCCGATCTGGTTCCCGCTCTCGTCCACCGCCCGGTCGCGGTCGAGCGCGCGGGTGATGTTCAAGATGTGCCCGCCGTGGGGCACCCGGTACGTCGCCACCAGCCGCGGGGTCGGCCGCGGCCCGAAGCCCTCGTACCCGGGCGTCTCCGGCGAGAACAGTTGCACCACCCGCATCCCGTTCTTCCCGTCCGCGATGTACGCGAACAGGCTGTTGTAGGTGATGCCCAGTTTCACATCGTGGGCGTCGTTGATGTGCCCCCCGGCGGTGAACACCTGGTCGACCTTGGGCTCCTCGGCGTTCTGGATGTTGAGGATCACCAGCCCCCGCGGGCCGGCCGCGACGTAGGCGTAGGTGCGGGCCAGGTAGACGCTGTGCGCCTCGGGCAGGCGGATCAGCGCCTTCGGCACGGGCTTGGCGAGGTCGGTGATGTCCAGCACCTTGACGCCCTCCTCGTCGCACACGTAGGCGTACCGGAACTGGGTCGCCACCATCCGCGGCCCCTTCAGGTGCTTCTCGCCGACCACCGCGGTCACCTTCGGCTTCGTCGGCTCGTTGATGTCGACCACCACGAGGCCCGCGTCGCACGACACGTAGACGTAGTGCCCCACGACGTGCGCGTGCCGGGCCCCGTACAGCAGCCCGTCCGGGTTGAAGCACACGTCCTTCTTGAGGAAGTTGTTCACCGGGTTGCCGTCCAGGGTGGTCGCCACGCCGGTGAGGATCAGCCCCTCGTACTTGTCGCACACGTAGAGGTACCCGAACAGCGGGTGGATCGGCTGCTCCTTGTTCCCCGGGATCCGCTTGCGGGTCGGGTCCACCGCGGGCGTACACGGGGCGGCCACGTAGGTCGCGTACTTCGTGTCCAGGTAGAACTTCTGTCCGAGCGGCGACACCGGGGCCGTGGTGATGCGCTCGGCGAACGCCTTGTCGTCGATGAACGCGATGTCGAAGACGCGGACCCCGCCCTCGCCGCACGCGGCGTACAGGTACTCGCCGCGGTTCTGCACCATCAGCACCTCGGACTTCTTGAGCGGCCGGCTCGCGCCGATGGCGATGTCGCGCCCGGGGTGCTCGTGGGCGTTCTTGAGCAGCCCGCCCGCGGCGGCGTGCTTCTTGTAGTTGTCGGGGTACGCGTAGTAGTGCAGGTCGCTGCCGAACACGGCCTGCGGCTCGCTGTTCTCGGTCACCTGGATGGCGAACAGCCCTTCTTCACCGGCCGCGGCCCAGGTGTACTTGCCCATGAAGTTCATGAACCCGGTGCCGTGCATGAGCAACTGGGCCATCCAGGCGTTGTTGTCGTTCTTCTGCGACAGGTGACAGTCGGTACACTGCTTGGTCTCGCCCACGCCGCTCCCGCGGACCGTGTGCGGCACGTTCGTGCTGAACGCCTGGCCGCTGTACCCCTCGGCCGAGAGCGTCTGCTGCTGGACGTAGATCGACTCGCGGTTCCCGTTGTACGACCCGACGTGGATCGCGCAACTGGAGCGGGCCGGGTTGATCTTGTTGCCCGTGGCGTCACCGTCCTTCGCGATCATGTAGGTGTCGTCGCGGAGCGTCATGAAGTTGTACGCGGTGAAGTTCCGCTGCGTGTCCCCGTCGGCGTGCAGGGTGGGCATCTTGAGGTTGGCGCGCTGCGGCAGGTGGCACCCGAAGCAGCTCGGGTTCCAGGCCGAGTGGCACGTCATGCAGGTCATGGTGTCGTTGTTGTGGGCGCACTGGTTCTCGTCGGCCGGCATGTCCCCCCACACCATCTTCCCGGCGGCCTTGTCGAACCGCACCGTCTTGGCGTGCGCGGCCTTCTCGTTGTACCGCGGGTGCCCCTTGGTAATCACGTCCTTGGTCTGGACGAGTTCCCACTGGAGCCCCTTCTCGACGCTGGAGTTCTGGAAGTACCGCCGGGTGCCGTCCGGGGCCTCGCGGATCTCGAACCGCGGGGTGCCGAACGGGGTCTTCATCGCCAGCAGGTTGCGCCCCTGGCCGTCCGGGGCCGAGGTGTAGCTGGCGGGTCCGGAGGTCTTCAGGGTCGCGTAGGCGGACGGCTTGCCGTGGCAGTCGATGCACGCGATCTCGGTCGCGGCGCGCACCTCCATGTGCAGCCGATTGTTGCCGTGGACGTCCTGCGAGAAGTGGCAGTCCACGCAGTGCATCCCCTTTTCCAGGTGGATGTCCATCAGGTGAACCGGCTTCCCGCCGCGGCACGAGTCGTTCAGCGACTGCTCCATCTTCTTGGCGTCGGCGGCCCCGGTCTTCGGGTCCGGGAACCGGTAGTTCTGGTGGAACTTCCGGGCCTGGTTGGGCCACTCCACGCCCGCGGCCATCTTCGCCGCGTCCGGCGGGCCGACGAACGCGCCCTTGTGATCGGTCCAGTGGCCCTGCTTGTCCTTCTTGAACACCGCCCGGTACGCCCACCCGTGGCCGTGGAAGTCCGCGAAGTGGACCTTCGACAGGTGCGGGTTCAGGGCGCTCAGGTTGGCGGTGAACTCCGGGTCCGAGAGGTTCCCGCGGGCCGCGGACTCGTTGGGGTTCCGCATCAGCGAGCGGACCAGCTCCTCCGGCGTCGGGTTCTTCTGCTTCGCGGGGTACATGTGCTTCCCGTCCGACTCCTCGTCGTACCACATGAGCCCGAGGTAGCTGTTCATGACCGTGGTGCCCGGGTGCATGTGGCACACCATGCACTGGCTGGTCGGGATCGCGTTGGTGAACTTGTGCTCGATCGGGTGCCCCGGTTCGTTCTTGGGGATCGTCGGGTCCGGGTTGGTCGCGGAGGTGAGCCCGCGGTTGCCGTGCTTCGCGTACGATGCCGAGTGGACCGGCGAGCGGTCGTTCGCGTAGGGCACGTGACACGCGCTGCACCCGCTGGAGCGGTAGTCCCCGGGGTTGTCGTTGGTGCCCAGGAAGTTGAGCGTCGGGTCGAACAGGCGCGTCTTCCCGGCGCTCACGAGGACGGGGTCGGTGCGGTTCCCGGTGCCGAGCCCGCGCAAGCTCAGGCGCACGCGCGTGCGCCCGGGCTCGTCCATGCGCTCGGGGATGCCGATCTCGGGCAGGAACCGCCCGCCGGGCTCGAAGATGCGGAGCACGTTGCCCGGCTGGCTCATTTCGAAGCGCGGGAGCGGCACCAGTTGGGCCACCACCCCGCGGCGCTGCTCCTCGTCGGTCGGCGGCGGGTACGTCTTGAGCATCAGCGGCGCGCCGTTCATCCCGTAGGCCTCGCCCACGATCGCGCGCTTGACCGGCAGCGTGCCGTTGTTGTAGGCCGCGGCGCCCCACAGCATGCACCCGGTGGACATGATCTGTTTGCGGTTCGTCTGCACCTCTTTGGGGTGGCACCCGGCGGTCCCGCACGAGATGTGCGCGATGCGGAAGTCGCCCGGGTTCACGAACCGGATGAACGCCGGCGACTCGTTGTTGAGCAGCGTGTACGAGCGCACCGGGTTGCCGGAGTTCAACCAGAACTGCGGCATCTTGGGCAGGACGTGCGCCCGGTTCTTGTCGATGCAGGTCGCGTCCCCGCCGTGGCAGTCGGTGCAGCCGATGCGGAGGGTGTCCTTGCCGTGCGGGTCGCCGGTGCCCTTGTGGCACGCCATGCACCCGGCGGACTTGGCGTAGGCGTCGGCCGCGGTCTGCTTCATGAGCTCGAGGTTGGCGAACTCGGGGGGCATCGGGAACGGGTCGGCCGGGTCGGTGGACCACTTCGGGTCCTTGGGGTCGCGGGTGCCGTCCCCGGCGGCCGGGAGGACCGGGTTCGCGCCTTTGGGGGCACCGGGCGCTCCGGGCGCTCCGGGCTGGTTGGCGTAAGCGACCACTGCGCAGAGCGTGAGGACGCACGCAACGGGCAGAAAGAGGATGCCCGCCCGGGCCGCGGTGCGACGGGCGCGCCTCCTCGGGTCCCGAACCGGTGCCGACGTTACAACCGCGTCCATGCGGTACTCCCCCCAATACGCAGATCTCGCACGAGAACCAGCGGCTATACCGAGACTTGTCAGTGCGTCAAGAAAATTCGCGACCCGTTTTCCGGCGAACCCGAGCCGGACGCGCGTTCGAATGGGGCATGCGGGCGCCCCTGGGGCGCGAGCCCTTGGCCCTTGCTAGGGTCACGCAAAGCCTTGCCGCCGGGGGTGCACAAGGCCGCACGTTCCGGGCCGGAGAAAGTGCGGGGCTTTCGAGGTTCCGGCTGGATTCGGACCGCTTCGGCGGGAGCCCGAACGAAGGGACACCATCAACGGGCGCGTGCGCGAGGCCCGCCCGTCGTGAGCCCCCGCAGGCGCGGCCCGCGGAGGCGAAGAAGCAGTTGAAGGAAATCGGTTGCGGGTGCCGAACCTGAGAACGTGCGGGCCGAGGGCGGCCGTTCGCCCGGTTGCGTGAGAGGGGCTCCGAGACGGAGGACCGGTTTCCTTTTGCGCCCTTTGCGCGTTTTGCGGCCACCTCGGCCTTCGGTTTCACTTCTTGCCGAGGGCTGCGGCGACGATGGTGCCGACCGCGCGCCGGAGCGGGGTGGCGTTGCCCTTGTCGTTGGGGTGAACGCGGTTCGTCAGGACGATGACGGCCGCTTTTGATCCCGGATCGATCCAGACGCTCGTGCCCGTGAACCCGGTGTGCCCGTAGCCTTCGCCCTTCTTGAACAGGTTGCCGCGCGGGGCGGAGTAGCTCGTGTCCACGTCCCACCCGAACGACCGCAGGCCCTTCGTTTCTTTTCCGCCCTTGTCGAGTACCGGAACGGGGTGCGCTTCCGTGAACAGTTTCACGGTCCTGGCGTCGAGCACGCGCGTTCCGTCGAGTTCGCCCTCGTGGAGCAGCATCCGGCAGTAGCGAGCCATGTCGTCGGCAGAAGAGAACAGCCCGGCGTGCCCGGCCACCCCGCCCATTTTGAACGCCCGCGGATCGTGGACCGTGCCGAGGATGACGTTGCCGTCGCGCAGCCCGGTGGGGGCCACCCGCTTCTTCAGCGCGTCGCCGGGGGCGTAGCCGGTGTCGGTCATTTTCAGCGGTTCGAACACGTGCTTCTTGGCGAACAGGTCGAGCGGCGTTCCGCTCAGCCGTTCGACGAGCGCGCCGAGAACGATGAACCCGACGTCGCTGTACTTGAACCGCGCCCCGGGGGGCGCTTCGAGTTTGAGGTTGGCGATGCGTTCGAGCGCCTTCGCTCGGCCGTCGGCGTAGTCGGTGACGGCGTTGTCGGCCGTCAGCCCCGAGGTGTGGAGCAGCAGGTGTTCGACCGTGACCTTGTCCTTGCCGTTGGCCGCGAACGCGGGCCAGTGCTTGCTGACGAGGTCGTCCGGTTTGAGCTTCCCTTGCTGAATCAGCAGCAGGACCGAAGTGCCGGTCGCAACCGGTTTCGTGAGCGAGGCCATGTCGAAGACGGTGTCGGCCGTCATCGCGATTGCGTCCGGTTTCACGGCACGCTTGCCGAACGCCTTTCGGTACACGACCGTATCCGCGTGGACCACGACCACAACCGCGCCGGGGCACTCGCCGCGGGTGACCGCACCTTCGACAACGGTGTCAATCGCGGCGAGCTTGGTTTTGTCGATGTCTGCGGACTGAAGCACGAGAGGAAACGCGAAGGCCGCTAAAATCGTGAGGCCCGCGTGTACTGTAGCGAAACTGGGAGACATTACGAACCTGCTCTCTTTTGCTTTTTTGCCCTGCCCTTGAGCGGTGGGATCTTGTGAACGGGGCTGATACCGGTTCGGGAGCGCAGTAGTCCACTCGCCCGGCGAGATCTTGGAAGAGCTGGTCGAATGTGATTATCGAAACCGGCTTTCCACTAACTAACATATTCTGCGAGCGCCAGCGCAGCCGGGAACGTTCTGCGTCACTCAGGAACCGGTCCCGGCCTATCACCAACAAGCCGCAATAGTCCGCCAAACCGGTCCCAAAGAATTCGCGAAACAGTGGCGTTTGGGACTGATCTGCGAGTACGTGGAACCAATCGACGATCTGGCTGAACCCATGTTCCAATCGTGGTGCCCAATCCGGCGTCCCCTTGACCGTGTGCCGGAAGATGCTCGCTTCCCGGCCGTCTTCAAACTCGATGAAGCAAAATTGGCCCGCGCCTTCTCGGCGCTCGCCGATCGCGAGATCGCAGGCGTGGTCCCCGACGAACGGGAACTCCGATTTGATCACGTCCGGTGTGCTCAGGTGCGACTTGGCAAAACCGATCAGAGACGCGAGATTGCGATTAGATTTAAAGAACGGCAGGATGTCTTTCTGTTCTGAGAGTTCCTTATCTTCTGGGGTCAGCAAGAGCCGAAACGCATTAAGTTCGTCCCGAAGCGCGGCGCGATTCAGAACGAACGACTCGAACCTCTTCATGGGCGAACCCGGGTCAGGGGCTGGTCGGTGCCTGTTCGGACGGTTTCGCGCGCTTCAGCGACCCTATATTCGGAGTTTTGGGGCGCACCACCCGCTTGGGGGCAGTGAGATATCGCACCGCCCCGGCGCTCAGCAGATCACTGACCCGTGCGCCGCTGGGGGTCAAGCGGTACACGAGTCGTAAATCGTTGGTAACGCGCGCGGTGTATAGGTCACCGTTCGGTGATTTGACAACGGCCGCGACCCGTAACCGACGCAGCGCGGTGAACGAGCGAAACGCACTCTCGACGGCGGCCTTCTCGTTTGGATTCAACCCGTTCATAATGACGCGGACACCATCCGAGACCTCAACCCGTCGTTTCGACGGTGCGGCGGGGTGTTTGGCGGCCTTGATAAATTGTTTGGCCATTTCCGCCTCCGTCTTATTAGACCCCTCGGATTGTAGCACGATCCGGCCCGTTTATTCCAGACTGGATAGAAGGCCCTGCATTTCGCTCTGGGCGTGGAAGTCGCGGGCACGGCCGGCCACTTCGGCGCCCTGGCGCAGCACGGCGCACGCCTCGTCGGTGCGATCGAGGCGCACGAGCGCCTGCCCGCACTGGAGGTAGGCCGGCACGTACGGGTCGGCCGCGGTCCGCGCGATGAGGTCGCGGAGGACCGTCACGCACTCGGCGTCGTCGCCGGCGCTGGCGTGCTCCATCGCGAGGCCGTAGCGCAGGAACGCGTCGTTGGGGTCTTCGGCCAGAAGCGCTTCGATCTGCGCCATGCGCGGGGTGCGTGCCATCTGTGCGGTCGCTCCAAAAACGAAGTTGCGGCGGGGGCCGAGAAACGGCTCAAGTCGCCGCGCCACTGACACCCTACACCCGCGGGCGCGGGCCGACAACACCCGGCGCAACCCGCGCGACCCGCACCGCCGCCCGATCCGGCCAATCGTTCTGTTTGCGCCACCGGGCACGCGCGGCGCAGGTGTGCCACAAATCGGCGCCCCGTGCCGTTCTGTGCCTCCCGTGCGTGCAGCGGTTTCCGCTCCCCGTCCGAACTAGAGGTTGTGCTCGGAAGGATTCCGCCGCTGGCACGGGGGCCACATGCGTTCGGTGACTGTCACCTCGTTACTCCGATTCGCGCGTCACCGGCTCTTCGTGCCGGCCGCACTTTCGGCCGCCGCCATCGGGCTGGCCACCTTCTCACCCGCACTCTCGGAACCGCCCGCGGCGGTCTCCGCCGGGGAGCGCGCGGCCAACCCGCCCAGGCGCCGCGACCACGTCGTGGACGTGTACGACCGGCTCAAGGCGAGCGTGGTCAACATCCACAGCGAGCGCACGGTGAACGCGCCGGCGGACGACCCGTTCGCCCGCCAACCGGTGCAGCCGCAGCGCGTCAACGGGATGGGAACGGGCATCGTGCTCGACCCGCGGGGCTACATCCTCACCAACTTCCACGTCGTGGACGACGTGAGCAGCCTTCGGGTGCGCTTGCACGACGGGACGGGCTACTCGGCCCGCATCATCGCGACCGACAAAGAAGCCGACCTCGCGCTGATCAAGGTCGAACCCGCCCGGCCCCTCCCCGTGATCGGGCTGGGCACGTCGTCGGACCTCATGGTGGGCGAATCGGTCATCGCGATCGGCAACGCGTTCGGCTACGAGCACTCGGTGACCGAGGGCCGGGTGTCGTACAAGGGCCGGGACGTGTCGCTGAACAAGGACATGGGCTACAAGGGGCTCATTCAGACGAGCGCGCCGATTAACCCCGGCAACAGCGGGGGGCCGCTCCTGAACATCCTGGGCGAGGTGGTGGGGGTGAACGTGGCGATCCGGGCCGGCGCGCAGAACATCGGGTTCTCGCTCGCGGTGGATGCGGTCATCCCCCGCGCCGCCGACCTGATCAGCGTCCGCCGCCGGCTGGGCATCCGACACGGTTTAACGCTCCGCGATCACGTTGCCCGCAGGACAACCGAGAGCGCGTCCCAGCGGAGTGTGACCGTCGAGCACGTCGAGGCGAACTCGCCGGCCGCGGCGGCCGGGTTCAAGCCGGGGGACGTGCTCGACCAGATCGACGACATCGCCGTGGTTTCGTCGATCGACTTCGAGCGCGGGCTGATCGACCGCCCGGCGGGCACCAAGGTTCCGGTCAAGGTGAAGCGGCTCGGGGTCCCGACGGAACTGGAGATCTCGCTCCAGGCCGCTCCCAGGGTGCCGCTCGGCGCGGCGGATGCGGTGTGGAAGAAGCTCGGCCTGAAGGTCGGCCCGGTGGGGGCAGAAACGGTCGCCAAGGCGAACCCGCAGCTCCGCGGCGGGCTGCTGGTGACCGACGTGGCGGCGGGCAGCGTCGCGGCCACCGCGGGCATCCAAAAAGGTGACGTTCTGGTCGGCCTGCACCTCTGGGAAACACTCAACATCGACAACGTGACCTTTGTCCTCAACCACAAAGACTTGGCCACGTTCCTGCCGCTCAAATACTTCGTGGCCCGCGAGGGCAAGTTGAAAGACGGGTGGATCGCCAGCGTCCCTTGACCGAACACCGGTCGTTCCAGGTGGCCTGTGCTCCGCAACAGGCCACCTGAAACGGTTGGGCACCTCGGAAGCACCCTCCTCGCGCCGCCTCGGGTCTCGCCGCCCGGGGCGGTGGCGTTTTTGGGTGCGTTGCGACAGTGCGGCTACGCGCCCCCGGAACCTCGGGCACCCCCGATCCGCCTTGCACTTCTTTCAAACTCGGCGTATCTCGCCCGCTCGGTCCCAAGAGCGGGAGAGAACGTAACCGATGTTCGCACGCCTCACCGCCCTCGTTCTCGCGTCCGCTGTGATCTGCGGCGGGTGCGCGTACAACCCGGGTTACTCCCCGTACTTGAT
>DASWYH010001164.1:0-8684 GCA_036405095.1 Gemmata sp.
CGCACCTCGGCCGCGAGCAAAGCGGCGGGGTCGGTGGAAGTCCGACCGGTGAACAAATCCTGAGCATCATCCAGTCGCTTGCGCACGGCCTTGACTTGCTCCCCGAGGTCGAGTTGATCGGCACTCCCGGCGGCACTCGCCGTGCGGGCGCTGCCGTCGGACGCAGTGGGTGTTGGGGGAGTCGTGCTCGCGGGTAGCTTGACCCCGGTGAGGTCGCACAGGTCGAGTTGCCCCTGGGCAACCAGAATGGGCTCGCGAAAGAGCTTCGGCAGGCTGTGCCCGAGCAGGTGCTGGTGCATCTGCGCCATCAGTTCATCAGCGCTCCCGATCGGCACGTAGAAGGCGTTGTGGTGCCTTTTAAGAATCTCCTTCGCCTGGACGGTCAGGTTGCTCTTTTCCGGATCGGTGCCGCGATCGGTCCAGTAAAGGTTATGGGCGAACTGATCGACCCCGGCGAGTGCCCGCGTGATGGCATCGTCCCACCCGCTGAACCCCACGATCAGCACCGCGTGGCTGCGAAAATACTCCTGCAACTTGTCCCGGTTGCGCGTGGCGTAGGACTCGATCTCGGCGGGACTGTTGACGAGCAGGTAGCGGTAGATGCTGCCGTGGGCGTGGACCACGTGGACCGCTTCGGCGATGTCGTCGTCGTCCGCGTGCTGCATCGTGTCGGGGCGATCGGACACGTAGTAGGGCGCGTTGACCAGTTGCAACGAGCGCTGGAGCAGCGGGTCGAAGTTGGTCGTGAAGATCGTCCCGAACAGGCGCGGCCTCTCGGCGATGAGTGACGCCAGGAACAGGTGCGCGGGGTTGAGCCGCCGGCCGATCCGGCGGATGATGTCACCGAAGTAGCGGCGAACCTGGTGGGGGCTCGAAAGCCCCGAACCGCACCCGGCGGACAGCGCGAACCGGTACGCCTCGCCGATCGCCTCCCCTTCCGGGAGACCATCGGCCCCCAGCGCGAGTGGCGAACGTGAACCGGAAGCGTAAGTAGCCGAGACGCGGGACCAGAAGGTGCGCGATTCGTCTTTCGCCTGTGTGGCGAAATCGGCTTCCTTGCGGTTTCGGTAGTCGTCCGGGGTCGGCCCGCCCTTCTCCTTGCGCTGACACCACAGCCACCAGGGCAGATCTTCCCGAACAATCTGAGCGGTGGTCGGGATGATCCCGTAGCTGAACCCCGAACCCAGGATGAGCGTGAACGGAGGCGGCTCTCCCGCGGACACCACACAGCACCGGTTCACACGCTCGAACAGATCAACCGAACGTAATGTGTTGAACGCCATGCGCGAGCCCAGGAGGTAGATTGCAGCGGCCGGGAGCGGCTCATCCCGGAGACCGAGTGAAACGGTTGCGAGGGAGCGGTGACACGGTCATTACGCCCCGGTCCTCGTAGCTCGGGTTCAAAGCAATGGTTGCGGCGGGTTCACATATAAGATTATTCGTCCAGGAGGCTCGATGATTCACCACGGCCGAAATTACCAAGAACCTCAAGTCACAACAGGAGTTACGCGGTTGGGTTGAAGTGGCCAGGGCTTTGAGCCCCCAAGCGGGGCGATACCGCCGGCTGCGCCGATCCTGTCGTTTCAAGTGGCACAAGTCGCTTCATGTTTGGGCCTGATACCTGATCCGATAGTTTTAAATGGTGCGTGGTCCGCGCTCAGAACGGGCTTCACTCCGTGAAGCGCGCCCTTCAGATCCCGGTACTCGGTTCTTGTCTGTTCGGCTCACGGATAAAGGACCACTGAACACTTGGAGCTTCTGAATTTGGTCTGACCCCTGCGCCCGCTGGTGGTATTCTTTTCCTGATGAGTCGCGACCGCGCGGGAGCGGGGGCGCGGCACCGGGTCCGGCCGCGTCACTTGCCCCGACACTGATAGTGGTGTGCGCGGCCGGTGAGTTTGGTGTTTGGCAGGTGCGTATGAGTGAATCCTTCGCGGGAGCCTGTGCCAGAGGCGACACGCGCTCGGTCCGCGCCGCCCTCCGGCGGGGGGCCGATCCGAACCGCCACTTCCGGGGCCGGACGCCACTGAACTGGGCCGCTCAGGAAGGCCGGGACGCGGTTGTCGCCATTCTTCTTGCGGCCGGAGCGGACCCTAACGGCGCGGACGCCAAGTTCCGCGTGTGCCCCCTCCACACCGCCGCGGGAGCGGGTCACGTCCGAATCGTTCGCAGGCTCCTGCGCGCCGGTGCCGACCCGAATTCGTGGGCGAGAGGCATGGGGAGCCCGCTGCACCTGGCCGCCAGCTTCGGTCACCTCCACTGTGTCCGCGCGCTCGCCCGGGCGGGCGCGAATATCAGTCAGCGCGATGCGGAAGGGGTGAGTGCCGTTGAGTACGCTCAGCGCTACTCACGGACCGAGGTCGTTGTGTTCCTGAACGGTCTGGTCGCAGACGCCGAGCCGGATCCAACCTCCTGATCGGTTTTCAAACCACGCACCAGGATCGCGCGCGCTCCTACTGGAATCGGTCCGGGCACAAGTTCCCCTCGTCTCCCGGCCCCGATCCGCGCCGTTCGTGTTGAGCCGTGGCTCTCTTCGTGCCAGCGGTTGCACCGCGTTGCGGCCATCCTCTTTTCTTCGTGCCGCTCGTATCATCACTTCGCGCTTCGCGCGAAGCCCTTCACTGCACCCCGGAACCGCTACCGATGATGAGCGTCGGCCCGCCCCCGCCCGTGCCCCCACCGCCCCCTCCCGCGCGCGCGGCCCGGTGGCCCGATGTGGTCTGGCTCGCGGTCCTCGCCGCGTGGACGGCCGGGTGGTGTCTGAGCGCGGCCCCGAAGCTCGGGGTCACCTACGACGAACCGTTCTACCTGTACGCCGGGACGCAGTCGTGGCGCGGCTGGACCCGCGACGACGGCCAGGTGCGCGGATGGGACCACGGCACCTGCGCGGCCAACGGGGTGGCGCCCCTCCCCATCGACGCGCTCACGCTCCCGCTGTTCGTCCACGAGTACCGCACCGGCGAGAAGCTCGAATCGGCCGAGTCGAAGCTGGCACGGCTCCGCTGGGCGCGCGGGGTCACGCTCGGGTGGTTCTGGCTGCTCATCTTCTCCGCGTGGCGGCTCGGGCGCGCGATGGGCGGACCGTGGGCCGGGCGCATCGCCGCCGGGGTGCTCGCCACCGACCCGAACTTGCTCGGGCACGCGTCCGTCGCCACGACCGATATCTGTGTGTGCGCGACGCTGGTGGCCTTCACCCGCGCCGTGCACGCCGGGCGCGCCGGCGGCTGGTGGAAGCGGCTGCTGCTCCCGGGGCTGTGGTTCGGCCTGGCCGCGGCCTCGAAGATCTCCGCGCTGCTCTACGGCGGCATCATCCTGGTGGTGCTGGAGGTCTGCTTCCGGTTCGCATCGGGGGCGCTGGCGCGCCCCGCGGGCTCGGGCCTGAAGGCGTGGGGCCGGAAGGCACTGGGCGCGGTGCTCCGGTCGGTGCTGAACGCGGCGGCGGTCCTCGCCATCGGGATCGGGATCGCAGTCACCTTCTTCGGCCTCCCGGATGAAGAGGACAAGCCTTTCGTGAAAGTCGCCGCGAGTGTCCCGGCGGGCGAGCCGATTAAAGAACGGTACGTGCGCTGGGCCGAGGGCATCGGCTCGGGGCAGGTGCCGTATGCGGTGTGCGCGTTCGCGTTCCAGTGGTGGTACAACGCCCGGGGCCGGCCGACGTTCCTCGATGGCACCTACTACCCGGAGGGCTACCGCTGGTACTTCCCGCAGGTGCTGGCGATGAAGGTCCCGCTCCCGCTCTTCGTGCTCGCGCTGGTCGCGCTGGCCCGCCCCCGCGCCGTTGCGAACCCGCTCGCGCTGGTCGCGCTCCTGCTGCTCGGGACGCTGCTAACGGCCAACCTCCAGATCGGGGCGCGGCTCGCGTTCCCCGTGGTGGCGCTGGGGTACGTGGCGCTCGCGGTGGCGCTCGGGCGGGGCTACCCCCGTTGTGCGCCATGGATCGCCGGGCCGGCGGTCCTGGCGCTGGCGGCGACAGCGCTCTGGGTGTGGCCGCACGGGATCGGGTTCATCAACCAGGCCCACGGCGGCCCGAAGGAGGCGCACCGGCTCGTTACCGACTCGAACGTCGATTGGGGCCACGGGCTGCCGGACCTGGAGGCGTGGCACGCGGCCAACGGCGCCCCGCCCATTTGCGTGTGGTACTTCGGCACCGACCCCGCAGTGGACCGGCCACCGTTCCAGCGCATCCAGCCGGAATCGTTCCGCCCCGAGATCACGAACGAACAGGAGCTGCGAAGGGCCGTGGGGCCGCGCGTCCTCGCGGTCGGGCACTCGGTGACCACGCTGCACCCCGACGGGCCGCCGCCGAAGGCGGTCGCGCTCCGGTATCTGAAGACCCGCCGCCCGCTCGCGCGCACCGCGACGTTCACGCTCTACGATTTCCGCGACGAGCAAAACGGGCCGCCGCCGCTCGAATAATATTCGCGCGTTCGCGTTGACCCGTTTGCGCCGATGGGCTATCTGACTGCGTCAACCTCAGTTCGCGCGCGGGGCCGCGCGGAACCGGCCCCGGGTAGCGGTCGTGGCGCGCGGAACCGTTCGGGGTGTAGTGATGAGGGCGCGAAAAAAGCGCGGAAACCGGACAGTATCGCCGGGCGCGCAACTTGTTTTTCATCGACCCCGCGTTACGATTCGTTCTTAAAGCGCTCTCGCCCGGATCGTGTCCGCGAGAGCGCCCCGATGAGCCGGCCGTCGCGTGACGCCGGACCGGGCCGAGCGGGACCCCTGGAGTCACCCGGCGTATGTTCGAGTCCGACGCCCGACACCCGCTCGTTGAGCGCGCGGTCGCACCGACCGTGAGCGGGTTCGAGGACGAAGAGCCTCCGAGTCTGTCGCGTCGTCACCCGCTCTGGAAGGACGTTCCCGACGAGCAGTGGGACGACTGGCGCTGGCAGACGCACAACTCCATCCGCTCCGTCCGGCAGCTCCGGAACCTGCTCTCGTTCTCGCCGGACGAGCTGGTCGCGCTCGGGGAGCTGGAGAGCGAGTACAAGCTCGCCATCCCGCCGTACTTCTTCTCGCTCATCGACCCGGACGACCCGAACGACCCGATCCGGTTGCAATCGGTGCCGTCGCCCCTGGAGGCGCAGAGCGCTTCGGGACACGAACTCGAAGACCCCCTCGAAGAGGAAAAGGACTCGCCGGTCCCGGGCCTCACGCACCGCTACAGCGACCGCGCGCTCCTGGTGACCACCCCGAACTGTACCATGTACTGCCGGTACTGCACCCGCAAGCGCGCCACCCTGACGCGCGGCGGGTGGGAAGGGGTCAGCGCCGACGACGAGCGCCGCATCCAGTACGTCCGCGAGCACCGCGAGATCAAGGACGTGATCGTATCCGGGGGCGACCCGCTGACGCTGCCGCTGGGCAAGCTGCGGTACTACCTCGAGAGCCTGAAGGCGATCAAGCACGTCGATGTGGTCCGCATCGGCACCCGCGTCCCGGTGACGCTCCCGCAGCGGCTCTACGACCCGGAGCTGATCGACCTGCTGGGGGCCGCCGAGAAGGTGTACATCCAGACGCACTTCAACCACCCTCGCGAGGTCACGCCCGAGGCCATGCGCGGGTGCAAAGCGCTGCTCCGCGCCGGGATGCCGATCAACAACCACACCGTGCTGCTCAAGGGCGTGAACGACGACGTGGGCACGATGCGCTCCCTCTTCCGCGCGCTGCTCCGTGCGAAGGTGCGTCCGTACTACCTGTTCCACTGTGACCCGGTGACCGGCGCCGGACACTTCCGCACGAGCGTGTGGAAGGGGCTGGAGATCATGGAAGGGCTCCGCGGGCACATGTCCGGGATCGGCATCCCGACCTACGTCGTGGACGGCCCGCAGGGGTCCGGTAAGATCCCGATCCTCCCGAACTACTTGATTTCCATGTCGGACGACGTGGTCGTCCTTCGGAACTACGAGGGGATGATCGTCCGCTACAAGGCCGACGACAAGCCGATGTCGCCGGGGCAGCCGACCACCACGAAGGGGGTGAGCGGGTTGCTCCAGGGCGACGAGGGCTCGCTGATCCCGGAGCGCAACGAGCGCATGGCGCGGCGCAAGCCGCGGGTCATGCGTGACGGGTGCGGCGGCGAGGGCGCCGAGGACGGGGGTGACGCCAACACCGACGGGGCCGCGCTGCGGCCGATCATCCCGCTCCCCATGCTGAACACCAATGGGAACGCGAACGGGAACATCGCGTCCAACGGCTGAGCGCCCGCCTTCGCGGCCGGACCCCGGGCACCACCCGGGGTTCATCCGTTCCGGACCCCGGCACCGAGAGAGGCCCCCATGTCCGCTCCCGACCCGAAAGACGAAGCGGCGAAGAAAGAACAGTCGAACACGATCATCTGGGCGCTCGTATCGGCCGCGGTCGCGATCGGGCTGTTCCTGTACACCGGGCGCATCGAGCCCGAGAAGCAGAAAACGTATTACATCCTGGCGGGGTTGGCGGCGGCGGTCGCGGCCGTCAACGGGTACAGTGCGTGGGCTCTCTATAAGAAAGCCAATCCACCCGCACCCAAGTAACGCCGCCCCACAAGAGGCGAACCGGCTATGCGAATCGGAATCGCCTGCACCCTGAAGCCGAACGCCCCGCTCCCCCCCGGGGCGCCCGACGACCTCCACGAGGAGTTCGACTCCCCGGCGACCGTGAAGGCCATTGCGGACGTACTCACCTCCTTCGGTCACACCGTCGCGCTCCTCGGTGACGGGCGCCCGTTCCTCGAAGCCGTTCTCAACGACCCGCCGGACCTGGTGTTCAACTTCGCGGAGGGGGCCGGGGTGAGCCGGTCGCGCGAGGCCCGCGTCCCGGCGGTGTGCGAGATGCTCGGCGTCCCCTACACCGGGTCCGACCCGTTCGCGCTGGCCGTCGCGCTCGACAAGGACGCGACCCGGCGGCTCGCCGAGTCGTTCGGGCTGACCGTGCCCAAGGGCATCACCCTCGCGCCGGCAGTCGGCGATTACGACGGCGACTTCGCGGAGTTCGCCCCGGTTCTCGAAGAGGCCGGGCTGGCGCTCCCGGTGATCGCGAAGCCGACCTGCGAGGGGTCGAGTAAGGGCATCCGCGGGAAGTGCCTGATCAAGAGTGCGGCGGACTTCGGCCCGGCGGTCGTGGGCCTGTGGCGGGACTACCAGCAACCGGTGCTGGTCGAGGAGTACATCGCCGGCGACGAAATCACCATCGGGCTGTACGGGTGCGATCCGCCCCAGCCGATCGGCGTCATGCAGATCGTCCCAAAGCAGCCGGCCGCCGATTTCGTGTACAGCCTGGAGGTGAAGCGCAACTGGCACGACGCGGTCGATTACGTGGCGCCGGCGCAGTTGCCGCGCGAGGTGCTCCACGCGATCGAAGCGGACGCGATGGCGCTCTACGCGGGGCTGGGGTGCCGCGACGTGGCCCGGCTCGATTTCCGGGTCCGGGACGGTGTGCCGTACTTCCTGGAGATCAACCCGCTCCCGGGGCTGAACCCGGACTCGGGCGATCTGTGCTACCTCGCGTACCGCATGGGCTTAACGTACCCCGAGTTGCTGAAGCTGATTCTCGACTCCGCGGTCGCCCGCTACGGGCTGGTATAATCCGGTAAACGCTGCGGAGGAGCCGAAATGCCGATGCACGATTGGACTCGCGTCTCTTCGGGCACATACCACAACTTCCACTGTCGGTGGCAAGCGGCCCTCTGTGACGCGCTCAACACGGGCGGTTTGCCCGGCGGTTATTTCGCGATGATGGAGCAGCACCTGGATGGGCCGATTCCCGACGTCCTGGCAATTGAACTGCCGAACGCGCCTGCGGAGCCCGCGAGCGGTTCGGGCGGGTTAGCGGTCGCAACCGCACCGCCGAAAACGCGATTCGTTGTGCGCACAGAGGCCGGTGCGTACGCTCGGCGCGCGCGGCGTGTCACGGTGCGCGACGAGCTGGGCCGAGTGGTCAGCGTTATTGAGATCGTTTCGCCGGGAAACAAGGACACACCGAACGCAATCCGCGCCTTCACGACGAAGTTGGTCGAGTTGCTGTACCGCGGGGTGAACCTCGTGGTCGTTGACCCATTCCCGCCTTCCGCACGCGATCCGCAAGGGATGCATAAAGCCATTTGGGACGGGATCGGGAGCGAGCCGTTCGAGTTGCCGAGCGACAAGCGCCTCACCGCGGCCGGTTACTGCGCCGAAGCGCTGACCGGCTACGTGGAGCCGTTCGCGGTCGGCGATGTGGTTCCGGATGTGCCCCTCTTCGTATCCGGCGAAGTGTACGTCCCGTGCCCGCTCGAAGCGAGTTATCAAGCGACCTGGGCCGTGATGCCGGCCCCGATCCGCCGGTTAATCGAACCGGCCGCGGGAACCAACCCGTGATCTCCGTCTGCGGCCTGTCCCGGTGCCCGTCTGTTGATCGGTTGACGCGCGGCCCGCAGCGCACGGTAGTGCCGCACAAGGGCTCTGCGCCCCCCGATCCAACCCCGCGTGCCCCAGATACTCGAAAGCACGTCCTGCTATCATTTCCGGTGAGGGAGGCACACCGATGACAACAATTTCTGTTCTCGCCCCACCCCCCGGGGGGGCAATACCGAGCCGTATCGGGCGGAGCCGAGGCGACCGGCGATACGCCCGGCCAGGCGCTGGACGCCCTCGTTGAGCACACGGACCTGTCGACGGGTGCGACGCTGGTTGTCATTCAGCCCAAAGTGGGTGACGAGTTTTTCA